>JBOGBZ010000124.1:0-3465 GCA_051656485.1 Cellulosilyticaceae bacterium | reverse complement strand
AAGGTGAGCTGAAGTTTACAGCGCATGCAGCAGCGGATATAGAGTATTTAGGTTACCTAGGAAGAAAGCTGGTAGCAATCACTAAAAATGAAGTGATACAGCTTGAAAAAGTACAGGAGGTAAAAAAATAATGTTGGATTTAATAGTCATTGGAATTATTTTAGTAAGTGCACTCATAGGTGCACATCTAGGGTTTATTAAGACGATTTACAGTTTTGTATCATCGATTATAGCGCTTGTACTGGCTGTTATTGTATCGCCTTTTATCGAAGGGATTATCAAGTTGACACCTCTTTATGAAGGGATTCAAAGTTGGGTAGGAAAGATGATGCCTAGTTTTGAGACGGCTATAGGTGTGCAGTCACAGGCAGAAGCCATTAAAGAAGCGACAGGCTTTCTTCCACAGTTTATTACAGAACAAATGGTAGCACATAATAATCCAGAGATTTACGAACTTCTAGGCGTTACAAAGTTGATTGATTATATAACCCTATCATTAAGTAACCTATGTGTTTCTGTTATTGCGCTTCTCGTTGCTTGGGTTATCATTAAAATCACTTTATCTGTAGTAGTGGGCATACTGGATTTAGTGGCTCAATTACCATTGCTAAAGACTGCGAATAAATGGGCAGGGTTTACAGTGGGGACAATCAAGGGGCTTTTATGGGTATGGATCGGATGCCTACTTGTACCAGTACTGATGATTATGCCTTCTATGAGAACATTGGATCAGCTGATACAAGGGACTACAGTAACGAAGTTTTTATATGACAATAATCTTATTATGCAGTGGATTAGTAGTATTTTACTTAAATAAGGGATAGCGAGAAAGTAATCTTTTAAAAGAGGTTACTTTCTTTTTTTATGCAAATAAGCACGTAAAAAGATAAGCACTAATATTATGGAAATATAGAAAGAAAAGATAAAGCTACAAAGATTGTGTAAAGGAGGAAGATGATGGGAAATATTATCGAGTTGAAAAATATCTATAAGAGTTTCTATACAAATGAAGGGGAAATCCTCGTACTTGAAAATGTGAACCTTACACTTGAAAAAGGAAAAATACTAGGCATACTGGGGCCCTCAGGAAGTGGTAAGTCTACAATCCTCAATATCCTAACGGGGCTGATGATGCCAACGCAAGGGGAAGTAAATATACAAGGTAAGATAGGGTATATGTTTCAAAAAGATCATTTATTGGAATGGCGAACCATTATGGATAACATTATGATTGGTTTAGAGATACAGCATAACAAAACAGAAGAGGCAATACAACGGATAGAAGAACTTCTGAAGATGTATGGTATATGGGAATTTAGAAATAGATATCCCAAAGAGTTATCAGGAGGGATGAGACAAAGGGTAGCGCTTATCCGTACACTAGCCACAAATCCCGATGTACTCTTATTAGATGAGCCTTTTTCTGCACTAGATTATCAGACACGCTTAATGGTCAGCGATGACATCTATAAAATTATCAGAAGTGAAAAAAAGGAAGCTATTCTCGTAACCCACGATATTGCTGAAGGGATCTCTATGTCCGATCAAATTGCAGTGTTATCTAAAAGGCCTGCAACCATTAAAGGATTACATGATGTGAAACTTTCGACTAAAGGAGAGAGGACACCACTAGCAGCTAGAAATGTACCTGAGTTTAAAGATTACTTTGATTTGTTATGGAAGGAGTTAGAGGTTTATGATAGCTGATAAATCAACAGATGGATACAAGAATTATGTGAAGGAAGTAAAACGAAAAAAACGTCGTATTATAACATGGCAAATAAGTATTACAGTACTCTTTATTGTGATGTGGGAAGTATTAGCACGTCTGGGTGTTATTAATACTTTTTTACTCAGTAGTCCAAGTGCCATATGGAAGTTGTTCGTAGACTACTTAGCAGATGGAAGTATTTTTATCCACGTAGCTATTTCGGTGTGGGAGACGGTGCTAGGATTTGCTATAGGTACATTCCTAGGTATCATCGTAGCCATTTTACTGTGGTGGTCGCCTACTTTTCAAAAGATAAGCGATCCCTTTCTAGTGGTATTAAATGCATTACCTAAAACGGCATTGGCGCCTATACTCATCGTGTGGGCAGGCGCAGGGATAAGAGGTATCGTGGTAATAGCTATTACAATCTCTATTGTCTCCACTGTTTTATCTGCCTATAACTATTTTAATAATGTAGAAGAAGAAAAGGTACAGATGCTTAAAAGCTTTGGTGCATCCAAGTACCAGATCCTTACCAAGTTGATACTACCTTGTAATATAGGAAATATCATTAATATTATCAAGATTAATATAGGACTATCATGGGTAGGAGTTATTGTAGGTGAATTCTTGGTTTCAAGAAATGGTATAGGGTATCTCATTGTCTATGGTGGGCAAGTCTTTAGATTAGACTTAGTTATGATGGGCGTTGTGGTATTAGCAGTCTGTGCGCTTGTTATGTATCAGATGGTCAATGTAATTGAAAAATTATACAAGTCTAAAAGGTAACACATACAAGGGTAGTTGCTTATGATATAGTATGTAACTGTAAGAAAATACCATATCATTATATATACGAGGTGAGAAAATGAGAAAGCTTAAAGTGTTTCTTGCACTATTCCTCATGATGACTTTATCTATGATGGGCGTTGGATGTGGAAAAAATGCAGGAAATTTAGATCAAATAAAAGTAGCAGAAGTAACCCATTCCATTTTTTATGCACCACAATATGTAGCTATTGAAAAAGGTTTTTATGAAGAAGAAGGCATTAAAGTAGATCTGCTTAATGCACAAGGAGCAGATAAGACGATGGCAGCTTTATTATCTGGAGAAGTCCAAGTAGGACTTATGGGTCCAGAAGCTTCTATATATGTATACAACCAAGGGAGTAAGGACTACGCAGTATCCTTTGCACAACTCACCAAGAGAGATGGAAGTTTCATAGTAGGACGTACAGCAAATGAGAACTTTGCGTTAGACGAATTAAAAGGTAAAGAAATACTGGGAGGAAGAAAAGGTGGCGTACCTGAGATGACATTAGAATACGCCATTAAAAATGCAGGCTTAACAATAGGAGAAAATACAGCAGCAGGCGAAGTAAATGTAAGAACAGATATTCAATTCGGCGTTATGGCTGGTGCTTATGTAGGCGGAGAAGGGGATTATGTAACGTTATTTGAACCGCTAGCAACTTCATTAGAAAAAGAAGGAACGGGCTATATTATGGCATCAGTAGGGGAAATTACAGGGGAGATCCCTTATACAGCATACTGCACACTTAAGTCTTATATGGAAAAAAATACAGATGTTATCCAAAGGTTCACTAATGCAACGTACAAAGGTCAACAGTTCGTACAAGAAAATACAGCAGCGACAATAGCAGAAATTATTGCACCACATTTTAAAGAACTTAGTATAGAAGACTTAACAACAGTTGTACAACGCTATAAAGATATTGACGCATGGTGTCAAG
>JBOGBZ010000123.1:0-14447 GCA_051656485.1 Cellulosilyticaceae bacterium | reverse complement strand
GTGACCTCGATTCATAGCCGAGACTTACCACTTATTCAAGGGCTAGTCCTTTACTTAGGTACAATCGTCGTCTTCTTCAATTTCTTAGTGGACATACTTTACGCATTCATTGACCCACGCATCAGGATAGGCAGGTGATTTTATGAGACGCAAGACTTTTACTTTCAACACAGAAATCATCCTTGGCATGGTCTTTTTAGGCTTTATGGCTCTCATAGCAGTAGTCAGCCTCTTTTATACACCTTTTGACCCCAATGCCATGGAACTGACCAATAAATTAGCAGCCCCCTCACTGACTCACCTACTAGGTACCGACCAATTCGGTAGAGATATCCTAAGCCGCATCATGGTAGGCGCTAGACTCGTCTTCTTAGTAGGTATAAGTTCCGTGATCTTACCCCTTATCATGGGTGGCATTCTAGGCATTCTCTCTGGCTACTACGGCGGCATAGTAGATACGATTATCATGAAAATCATTGAAGCAAAGATGGCCTTGCCTGGCACACTCCTTGCCTTAGTACTTATCTCTGTCTTTAGCCCAAGCGTATGGATCATCATTGTGGCACTAAGCATCATGAACATCCCTCGCTTCACCAGAGTCGTACGAAGTGGCGTGCTCCAATACAAGCATGCAGAGTTCGTAGATGCTGCCCGTGCTACAGGACTCACCAATACCCGGATTATGTTTGTACATATCCTACCCAATATCGCCTCAAGCATCTATGTCACCTGTGCGCTTTCCTTCTCCTCAGCGATCCTCTCAGAAGCTGGCCTCAGCTACTTAGGCTTAGGCCTCCAACCACCACTAGCTAGCTGGGGAAAAATGCTAGGCGAAGCACAGACCTATATGCTTCAAGCACCTCACCTAGCCATCATACCAGGGATTATGATTACACTGGTTGTCCTAGCCGGCAACCTCCTAGCTGACGGCCTCCGTCGTCAACTCCCTTAGTATACTATCTAACCCAAAAGGGACGTCTACAAAATGCAATCATTTTGTAGACGTCCCTTTCTATAATCTAGCTAACTCATTTACACTTATTTACTCGCTTTATTTTATAAGCTTTCCTAAAACAAAGTATAGCCAAAATAATGTTTATCCCCCATACATTCAAAATAGTTATTTGCAAAACAAACATTAAAATTAGCCCACATATTATCCATTCATTACAACTTAAAAATGACTCCATATTCATCTCTCCTATTTATCTTTTATCCTTATAGGCTCGTATTCTAACAACTCCCCCGGTTGACATTCCAATACTTCACAAATCTTTTCTAATGTAGAAAAACGAATCGCTCTAATCTTTCCCGTTTTAAAATTTGATAAGTTGACATTAGAAATTCCGACTCTCTCTGCCAATTCATTAAGTGACATCTTCCGATCTGCCATCACTCGATCTAACCGTATAATCATTCCCATCTTTTCACCTCTATAACGTCGTATCATACTCCTCTTGCAAGAATGCTCCATGCTTTAATACATATGCAAGCACAATGAATGCAAGTCCTACTGAAAACATTTGTAAATCTATAACAAGCCCTAGTATTTCAGCCGTCAATCCTCTTCGATCAAAGAAAGGAAGAATCATACTACTTATACATATCGTTACACCACTCCACTTAACTAGTTTACAATTCACCTCGTCAAATAAAGCTTTCTTGGAAAGTCTCCTTGCAACTACAAACCCAAATACAGTTAGTAGAAATTGTAATCCTGCCTCTAAAAATTCCTTGATTGTATGATTCTTTTTTAACTCTTTATACTCACTTATGGCATCTTCTTGCAAAGCTATTTGACTCCTATCTATTACTATATATTGTTCTACTTCATCGTATATAGCCTGTGTAATAGCTTCGGTCGTCCATTTCTCTGCTGCTATCATCTCTGCTCCATTAACACCTATTGCTACTATCATAAGTAAAAGTATTCCACCTAACATCCACTTAAGTCGTCTACTCCATTTAAGTACTTGTTGCTCCATATTTTTCCCTCCCAAGCATATTATATTATGATTATAGCAAATATTTTTATATTATTCAATTAATTTTTAATGTTTATCATTAATTTTTTTATATAAGCTGTCTATCATCTCTTTGGTTTAGTGGCTCCAATGGGCTATCTACCTAGCTGGAGGTGGTACTCTCGCAATAAAATATTGGAAGGCATTCGTAAAAAGTTCTTAGAGGATTTGCTGCAATGGTTTTAGCGCTACTGTCTGACCGAAGGGAGTTTAGCGCGTTATGAAAGCAAATGCTCTTAGAACTTTAGAATAACTGACTATTTTATGGAGAGAGTAACCACCTCCTATCAACTTTAGACCCTTTTTATTTCTTTGTACTAAAAAAGGCCACCTAGTAAAAGGCAGCCTTCCCTACTAATCAACGCGGCGAATATCTGCCCCAAGATTAGTTAACTTTTCTTCGATTGTCTCGTAACCACGGTCAATGTACTTGATATCGTGAATCACTGTCTCCCCATCATTTGCACGAAGTCCTACAAGCACCATCGCTGCACCTGCTCTTAGGTCAGTAGCGATGAAATTCTTCGCATGTAATTCCTTCACGCCGATAATTTCAGCTTTATTGCCTTGTACTTCGATATTGGCACCTGCTCCAATAATCTGGCTTACGTACTGGAAGCGGTTCTCAAAAATGCTCTCTACAAGTGTACTCTTACCACGTGCAACACTGAGTAGTATTGTCATCTGTGGTTGTAAGTCGGTAGGGAATCCTGGATGTGGAAGGGTCTTAACGTTGGTTGCCACAAGTTCCTTATCTGCGATTACACGTATGAAGTCATCGCCTTCTTCGATTGTGACACCCATCTCACGCATCTTATGAGACACTGACTCCATATGCTCTGGTGTGATATTGCGTACACACACATCTCCACCTGTAAGAGCTGCTGCAATCATATATGTCCCTGCTTCGATTTGGTCTGGAATCGTAGCATACTTGCCACCTTGAAGTTTCTTCACACCCTTGATGCGAATAACGTCTGTACCAGCACCTTTGATACTTGCTCCCATACGGTTTAGGAAGTTTGCTACGTCTACAACATGTGGCTCCTTCGCCGCATTCTCTAGAATAGTTGTCCCCTCTGCTAAGACCGCAGCAAGCATAATATTAATCGTAGCACCTACACTTACCACATCAAGATAAATACGTGTACCTACTAGCTTTTCAGCTTCTGCATAAATCGTATCTTCTTGTATGGTTACAGTAGCACCTAAAGCTTCAAACCCTTTAATGTGCTGATCAATTGGTCTCTTTCCAAAGTTACAGCCACCTGGCATAGCAACTTTAGCTTTTCCGAATCTACCAAGTAATGCGCCTATAAGATAATAAGACGCACGCATTTTACCTATACAATCATCTGTTGCACAATGCTCATAAACAGTGGTTGCATCGACACGAACAGTATGCTTATCTGTAAACTCTGCTACTGCTCCTAATGACTTTACCGCTTCTGTTAGTAAAACAACATCCTTAATATATGGTAAATTTTCTATTTCACATACTCCATCAACTAAAAGTGCTGCTGGTAAGAGTGCTACTGCCGCATTCTTTGCACCACTTATCACTACATCTCCTGATAGGCGTTTACCACCTCGTATACATAGCTTGCTCAAACTAAACACCTCTTAATTTGTATTTGTACTTTTTGTTATGATTTTGCCGTAAGTTCTATTTATCATTAACTTTTGTTAAAATCAATTATCATTACTGCATAATAAATCAATTTACATTATAGCATTAATGCCACAAAATAAAAAGTTTTATTTTGTATAAGCATTGACAAATATAGGCTCACTTAAACCTTTAATATCTATTTTATACACAGGAACAGCTTCTTCGTCTAGAATATGCATGCCCTCACTATTTTTCATACTATAACCAAGATCCACATTTTCTATGGTTAGGGGTGTTTGGTGCATCATTTGCTCATCAATATCAAAAAGTACTTTATCGATTGGGTCTAAAGGTTTTATTGTGCCTATTTTTTCTGCTATTTTTACCCCTTGCATTTCTGCATACATCACACCTGAGGAAGTGATGTCCATTCGAATATAGCTGTCAAAAATTGGTAACTTGTTGTATACTTCATAATATGTCACAACCGTCTTAGATGACTCTATTCTGTACTCAATTTTTACTTTTTTATTTGACTTCTTAATATCTATGGCATCTACAAAGTCTGCTGCAAGAGCCAATGCCTTTTCTTTTTTTAGAGGAGCTAGCGTTTCTCCTGTCGTTTTATTACGATAGTAAATGGCACTTCCTTGGAAGATCAATTCCTTTTCTCCATAACTATACACCACGATATCCTCTTCGTAAGGCTCATTGCTCGCTTTCTTGGAAATCATGACCTGTTCGTTGTTTTTTCCAAAGACTTGCTTCACCAATTCTTCTCTCACTTTTGAATCCATAGGGATGGCTTCTAGCCATAAAGTCTTCACTGGACGAAAAGACTGCGGCAAGTCACAATCCAGTACAATCCCTCTATCGTTCAAAATACTTTTCGTCGTATCCATTCGTTCTTGTGAGATATCATAGGCCTTTACACTTTTCATATAGTTCCCACCCCCCAAAAACAAGTTGACGATACAAAACATAATAATTAATGTATTCAGTGCTTTTTCCCAATTCATCTTATCACCACACCTTCTTTATGGATAATACCACTGTTCGTTCAATTGTACCCCTTGCGTCATATAAACCGTCCCTGATGTATGTGGTATCAAATAAACTGACTGTACATCTTCAAATGCCACGACCTTATTTCCTTCTTCCATAAGTATCTCTAACGCTGCATTAATAGGGTCTAGATACTGAGAGGTCAAATGTGCTTTTCTCACCTCTCCCCCTACTATTTTCGGTTCGATACGAAGTGTACAAATAGCTGCACTTACGATTTCATTATTTTTCACCGTTATTTCCACGAAAGATTCCATATCCATTTGCGCTTTAATTTCTCTACTCAAATGAACGGCATACCCCTTATAAGATACATCAAAAAAGTAATTAATCTCATCCCCTTTAACTGCCATCTTAGAAAGGTACACAGCTCTTTTCATAGTTGGTGAGAGAATATCTGTATCCTGAATAAATGTCTTAGCGATATGGTAGCCCCCAAGTCTCGTGGTCTCTGACTTTGTAGGCTTCGGTGCTAAATTTAAGTATTCGATAACCCCCGCTGGATTATAGATTGCTAGACTTCTCTTTTGCTCCGTAAAAATCACACTACCATCCTCATCATAATCTACATTTTTAATCAAAGGATTGATGAAAAAATCATTCACATACTTCTCCAGTTCTTTGACCCCTGATGGCCTTGTCATATCGATTGGATTGTACACCGTTAGCACATCATAGTCGATAGGTGCATTGGTACTTGCTATAGGCATAAATGTATTATCCTCCACGTATTTTTTTACGTTAGATATCACACTTGGTTGGTACTTTGTAACGCCTTTTAGCATTTCTTCACGGGTAAAGACTGTATAGATTTTATTGATTTCTTGGAAGTCGCCCGTTACATCGACGCGATACGTCTTCTCATCTTTGGTGCTCACCATATAGATGATTAAATCCTTTTCGAACTTCGATTTAGACCCCATAAAAATCATGTCTATGCCTTCAATTTTAGCCGTATCACTACTGCCCCCACTTATCTCCTGTATGGTCATTGGCACTTGATATTCATAACAAATCGTAGGCATGGCAAAAAGCGCCTCCCATGGTATGCCATCTAAAGGCTTCACTTTTTTATAGTCAATTTGGTCACTTCGTAAGGCACTCTGTAATTTAGCAACGAGTCGTTCGTACTCACGTCTCGTGCTTTCAATCGTATTATCCACGCGGTAGGCAAAGGATGCATTGCTACTCACATTACTGGCGCTAGGCCTGATAATCCACACACCATAAGGCTCTATGCCCGTCTGCTCTACTACAGGTGTTTTAAAAAAACTTTGGCCAGGTATGCCACCCAACCAAAGCATAGTAGTTTGTATAATAGTTAATAAAATAAGCATTGCCAAGACAATGCTTTTTAAAAGTTCACTTTTTTTCATAGAAATCACCTACGCCTTATCTCGTAACTGGCGTACCAAGTGGCTTCTCTGGCACGACTTCTTTTTCACTTGCTTGTGGCGTTGTGATTTTATCTACGATTGCTTGTGGCGTTATATAAGATTTAATGAGTTGTCTTTCTGATTCAGACATACGCTTAATCTTCAAAGTAAGGATACCTTTATCACTTCCATTTACATAACGTAATACAATTGTATTTTCGCCTTCTTTCAAATCAATGAGTTGATTGAAAGTCTGTGTAGCCCCAACTGTTTTTAACTTGTATTCTACTGTCTTCTGATCTTCTTGGAGATCAACTAGATTCGTATCATAAGTAACACTAATGATAATATCAGTCCCTACAATTGCTTCACCCATAACATTCATCTGACTGTCGAAAGTCTGAATATCATCTTTCTTAGGTGGTTGGGTAATTCGCACACTTATTTTTTCTTCTGTCTTGATAGTATTCACTACTGGTTCTTGGACTTCTTGTGGTTTATTCGTCACAACCTCTGGTCCATGAACAGTATTGGTAGCATAGGTATCCATGCTTACAAAGCCTATTCCTGCAAATATGATTAAACATAGCATTTGCTTGATGCGCTTCATGTGGAACCCCCTTTCATTGCTGTACATTATATATTTCTTATTATATATGAACAATATTACAACAATATTACACGGCTTTAACTTTTACTTTACATCATTTTTTTACTTATCTTGATAATGCTTGAAAGTAAATTGTTACGGTCGTACCCTTCCCAACTTTACTGGTCATTTTGATACGTCCACCATGTAATTCTACCATTTCTTTCGCAATGGCCAACCCAAGTCCTGTACCCCCTAGATTTCTAGATCTCGCTTTATCTACGCGGTAAAACCTTTCGAAGATACGCTCCAAGTCAGGTCCTGCAATGCCTATGCCTGTATCTTGAACTTGAATGACTACCTCTTCGTTTTTGAAAAGCTTAATGGTTATCTTGCCTGGGTCTATACTATATTTTATGGCATTTGATAATATATTGTGCAATATCTGTCTCATTCTTGCACTATCTCCCATAATGAAGTATGCTTCGTCTTCATTGTATTCCAGACTTATCTTATGATCTTTCTTATGTGCATGAATCATCTGTGCATCTATGGTATCTTCCACAAGTTCAAGGACATTGATAGGCCTTAAATCTAGCTGCATCTGCTTGTTATCGATACGTGAGAGTTCTAGTAAGTCTTGCACCAGATTAGTCATACGGTCCGTCTCCTTCTCCATCACTTTGAGGAAGGTAGTGGCGATCTCCTTATCTTCTAAGGCGCCATCTAAAAGGGTCTCTGTATAACTCTTCACCGTGGTAAGAGGTGTACGGAGTTCGTGGGATACATTGGCCACGAATTCTTTACGCATGCTATCTAATTTTTGCTGTGTCGTAACGTCCTGCATCACGACTACTAGACCTTCACTTTCTCCTAGAACGTTGGTATACGGTGCAAAATGCAGGCTAAAGTACTTATCTTCTATACTCATCATATGACTTTCTTCGGTATAGTCTTCACCCATTAAGATGCGGTCAAAAGAAATCTCTACGCCTAGTCTAGGGAAGATATAATCAAAGCGATGGTCCATATTGGTATTACCTAGCATTTCATAACATACAGAGTTGGCATGGATAAGTACCCCTTGGCGATTAAAAGCCATAACGCCATCTGCCATATTTTCTAGGATTTTCTCTAGTTTGCTTTTCTCACTGGAGATGTCTGCCATGGTACGACTAAGCTCTGTAGCCATGTAGTTGAAACTCTGGGTTAATTGACCGATCTCATCTGAAGAATAGATAGGGATACGGTTGAAGGACCCTGCTGCCAGCTGCTTAGAACTACTAGTTAACTGCTTAATCGGTACGGTAATCATACGTGAGAAAATGGCACTGAAGACAACGGCTATCCCCATTGCTAATACGGATGCCACACTAATGGTGCGCATAACACTCAGTACATTGTCATAAATCTCACTTGCATCTGCTTCTACATAGATGATGGATAGAATTTCTCCTGTCAAAGGGTCTAGCACTGGCCTTGCATGGTCAATGACATTCTTCCCTTTTTGTGAATTACTTGTAAAGTGTACCCATGATGCGGTAGCTGCCTTCTTTTTCTGTATGGCATCCCCTACGATAGCTGAACCTGAATCCGCATAGTCACCTTTTTTATACTTGGTGGCAGTCCCTAGCTGTACACGTCCCTCTGCATCCAATATATAAATCGTCTGCTCATTAAGCGAGATAACTGTCTTTAGCTTGGTCTCTACTTCATCTAGACTTTTCTGAGGATTCATGCCATCTTGTGGACCTAGTATCCGCTCGATATTATCTGCTGCGTCACTAAGCTGATTCTTGATTTTGTTGTACTGAGCATTCTCTATATTATAAATGATGAAGCTTCCACTTGTGACCATGATAATCATGACCACACAAAGATAAATCCCTACGATTTTCCACTGTATACTTGCTCTCATCCTCTTAGCCTCTGAAGTAGTAACCTACACCACGTTTCGTAAGAACGTATCCAGCTTTCGATGGATCATCCTCTATCTTCTCTCTTAAACGTCTGATGGTTACATCTACTGTTCTGACATCTCCATAGTATTCATATCCCCATACTTTTTCAAGGAGTGTCTCCCTTGAAAATACTTTCCCCTTCTGCGTTACTAGGAATTTCAGAAGTTCAAACTCACGTAACGTAAGCTCGATAATTTGACCATTTTTGGTGACTTCGTACTTAATCATATCGATACTTAAGCCACCTTCTTCGATGACTTCATTAGCACCCTTAGCACCACCTTCACTCATCCCTATCACACTACGTCTTAAGTTTGCCTTGATACGTGCGATGAGTTCTCTCATCCCGAAAGGTTTGGTCATGTAATCATCCGCGCCTAATTCAAGCCCTACTACTTTATCGATCTCTTCTGCTTTCGCTGTAAGCATAATAATAGGTGTTTCTTTTGTTTGTCTTACTTTTTTACATACTTGAAGACCATCCATTTTAGGCATCATAATATCTAGTAAGATTAAGTCAGGATCTACCTGGTTGATGAGCTGTAAGCCAGCTTCACCGTCATAGGCAGTATACACTTGATACCCCTCTTTTTCTAAATTGTATTTGATAATGTCTGAAATCGCTTTTTCATCTTCTATAATCGCTATTTTTTGCACGCTATTCCTCCTCCTAATGTTTTTATATTATGGATTAGTCGGCTCCGCTGTTGTCTCTTGATTTGGTAGTTCAATTAAGTTCAGTCCTAATAAAGGTACTCTTACTTGTACATTGATTTCTTGGCCAATCTTAAGTGGTGTCTTCTCTGTCATACCTTCGTTGGCTTTTAAAACGTCTGTAATCGTAACCCCTAGTTTGTTTGAGATACGCCATAAACTATCTTGAGGTTGTACTTCATATGTAATGGTACGTCGTTGTCTTTTACTACACATGTCTACTAAGTCGTCAAGTGTGGTCAGGTCTTTCTCTGTGGCATAGATTGACTTAAGGGATACGTCATTGGCAAACTCTGCACGTACAGTCTCATCATCAAAGTATTTCTTCTTAAGTTCTGTCTTTAATTCTTCTAGCACTTCTTTTGATTCGATGACTGCTACTTTCTCACCATCGATGTGCAGTTCTTGGAATTCTAGTGTAATACCTAAGCTTTCTCTTAGATAACTCGGTAATTTATTTGGGTCGAGTAAATCTTTGTTTGGTACACGTACTTTTTTGATTTCGTCTATCTCTTCTATTTGGACTTCTGTCTTATATTGTTGTTCTAATTGTACTTCTACTGTCTGCAGTGCTGCTGTAATGTATTCTTTCTTTGCTACGGCACCTATTTCCTTGCCATCAATGGTGATGCGATACGCATTTGGAAGTAGCGCTATCCCAACTCCAACCACAAGACTTATACCAACTACGGCACCTACTATCATCCCTTTGTTACGTGGTTTTTTATATCTTCTTGCATTGCTCAGATAGATCGTTTTTGATTTCTTCTTTAGCATCTGGCTACCTCCTCTAGTGTTTTGTCTATTGCTTTCTTCTAATCATATCAGTTTATAGGCCTCAATTAAAGCATTTCAAGGAAAAACACTTAAAAAAGCTAATTCCTTATTATGGGAATTAGCTTTGTACGTCTTAATTTAAAACTTCAATCATTGTAGGAGAAAGTTCTTCACCGTAGTTAAAGGTTACAAGCACTTCCATTTCTTCTTCTAACTTATTGCGATGCACTTCTTTGCGGTCCATCATAATGGTCACATCACTTGGTACGTTGATACGCTTTACAGTCATTGTCTCACCAGTCATGGCGTCGTATTCCACAAGGACATCGATATATCTTGTTCCCTGTCCAATATACTCAATGACCCCTTTATAAGTTACCTTTGAAGGTGCTTTCTTTACTTCTAAGAGCTGTGCTTCTTTGCTTTCTAGACGCACTTCTACTTCCATACCTAAGAGGATGTCACGTAAACTGATGTCTTCTCTTGTATTGTTGTCATATAAGTCTGTGTTGCTCGTAATGGCTACAGTTACTTCACCGTCTTTTGTCTCTACTACAACTTCTGGTGTGCTAGAAATAACGATTTTTCTAACTCTACCTTGAATTTTGCTTTCAGTATAAGTCGCTTGGATTTCTACCACTTTTCCTTTAGACTCTTTAAAGGTTAATTTATCACCTACACGTATTTCATCTATATATGCTTCCTTACCATTACGGTATACTTCCACATCTTTGCTTACTTCTATCTCTTCAGTTGTCTTTCCGTTTTGAACAGTCATCACATAATGACTTGGTTTGATGGATACCTTCACATACTCCATATCTTTAGATGGTGTCGGATTTGTATTTTTCTCAAGGATTGATATATCCATGATTTGATCATTCTGTACTTTAATCGTTACGCGGTCACCTACTGCCACTTGGTCCAGGGCAATACTTTCACCTTTGTAAGTAATAGCACAGTTTTTATCTACTACAAAACTTACTGACCCACCATTTGTATAGATACTTAGGTCACCATTACGCCCTATACGATCTACTTCTCCTGTATAGACTGCTGCTTTATCTGGCTCAACCTCTGGTTTTACTTCACCTTGAATCGTGATATTTTGGATCGTATCACTTTGTCCACTTAAGGTCATCTCTAATGTTTGTCCGATTTTTACATCTTTTACATTAAGCACTGTACCCTTTGCATCTTTTACAACTGTTGCTGGGGTTGCTGTATAGAACTTATTGTTACCTTGTACTTCTACAAGTACAAGTGTTTCATTGGCTGCATTATTTTTTGGAATGACATTATAGACTTTACCAATTACGACTTTACCATTTGGCTCTGGTGTTGGTGTGGTCTCTTCTAAACTTTCTTTGTGACGAATAGCATTAGTCGTCATTGTCGCACACATGGCACGTGTCACTTTATCATTTGGATTGAACTTACCATTTGTATCGCCGTTTACAAGACCTGCTTTTTTAAGGTAAGCCACGTAAGGTCTATTTTCTGGTTTGATACTTGACTCATCTGAGAAACCTGTGCCATTGTATTCAGCTACTGCTGTATTTGCCTTACCAATCATACGTACAAGATATACTGCTAAATCTTGCTTTGTCATGATTGTATTCATCTCTTTACCGTCTGCTGTCTTTACCATAAACTTAGCAAGCTCGTCCGCTGTTAAGTAACCTCTGCCGAGTATGTAAGCGATCTCTTCATTAGAAGACTTACGCCAACCTTTGTACTTTGCTTCATACTGTTGAATAGTAGGGAGTTGGCGTTGGTAATTGGTACGGATGTCTTGTTTGAACTGTTCATCCATATCTTTAATGATCATCTCATCTTGATAGCCTGTAACTTTCGCTAAAATCTCACTAAATTCAAAGTAAGTCACTTGATCGTTTGGTAAGAACTTACCTTCACTATTTTTAGTCATATAACCATTTTCTTGCATATATGCTACACCTGCATAAGCCCAGTGTGATTGTGCTACATCAGTAAAACTAGTGGCGAATGTATTGACACAAAGCACACCTGTAAGTCCTAATATAAGCGCAATTCTTGTAAATTTCTTTTTCATCAGATACCTCCTGGAGATATTATTTTCTTTTTGTATATAGATTAACTTGTATTCATTATTAGTATCTTATATTTTATAGGAGTTCGTACAAAAATACAACGCTAATTAAATTTTGTAATATGAATGCAAACATCAGGACATTTTTTGCACAAAAAAACAGGGAGCTCTATGCTCCCTGCCTCTCTGACGCCTTATGCTAAGTCGACTGCATCCACTTGTTGGATGACGTATTTCGCACCTTCTACTGTGCTAGGTGCTACCACATCTCCCATTGCCCCACTAGCAATGACTGCTTCCATCGCTGCCTTGATAGCTGCTGG
Source organism: Cellulosilyticaceae bacterium (assembly GCA_051656485.1). GTDB lineage: Bacteria > Bacillota > Clostridia > Lachnospirales > Cellulosilyticaceae > JBOFDK01. Next base: position 1,935 of record JBOGBZ010000123.1, on the reverse strand, counting down.
TTGAAGTGAAACATGTGGGTTATTGACTGTAAGATCAAGCTCCGTCTTGAGTGGTGTACCGAATGTTAAAACTAATTTGCGTTTGATGATTTCCATATACTATACCCTCCTTTGGATTATGCCATCGCTAAGATGGTTTCTTCTACTTTTGTGACATGTTGTACAACTTCTTGTTGAAGTGTACCGATCGCTTGCCCTAGTGCATAGTAGGCTTCGTCCGTTGCCTCTTTGTTACACTTTGAAATGGTTTGTGACCCCTTTCCAAGCTTTAATACAACTTTTACTTCATCTTTTGTTCCTTGAACTGCCATTTGCTTTTCCTCCTTAGGATTATTTTTTTGTAGCGTTGCAACTGCTTACATCTATCTATATAGACAAGTCGTTGACCAATCCGTCACTTTCTAGCAAACTTTTTAATTTTTTTAAAGCACGTCGTTTTTTTGACTCCATGGCATTGTAGGATTTCTTAGCTGATGCCGCAATTTTAGCTAGTGGTACGTTCCGTAAGTAAAAGTCCTCAATGAGACAGCGTTCTTCTAGCGTCAGCTTCTTCAGCCCTATATGCAAAGCCTCACTCATAAGCATTCGAACACTCCCCTCTATAAAATCCTCTTCAATTGCTACTGTTTCATCTTTTTGTCGATGCGTCCCCTCTTCCATCTCCAAACTAAGACTTGGACTACATCCCTTTTGGCTAATAACCCTCTTACCATAGCGATAGAGTACCATTCGATAGTAGGCACTAAAAGTAATCTCATAACTTTCCTTATAAGTCTCTACTGCATGGTGAAATACTTCAAAACTTTGCTGTTCCCAGTCTTCCTTATCCATATCTACCCCCGCCATCTTGTAAGCCCACTTACTCCATAAGGGCTTATATGCCATCCATTCTGCTACTTCATCCATTTAAAAGCCTTTCCGCTGCAGCTTTTGTATTTGCGCTTCTTTACAGTAGCACCTTATTTCCCTATGGACGAACACAGACTTTGGCTTTCTCCTAGAAGACTTTCTTTTTCTACATTATTACTTGCAATTATTTTCCAAATATTTTATACTTACCTCATTATTGTCGAACATATGTTCGATTTTTAAAGGAGGTTTTTGATGTCTTATTTCCCTATTCACGCACTTATACCTATTTATACAACTACTGGCGAGAACGCTACCCTCGTCATTCACCTAGATGGTTCTTCTGAAAAATGTCACTGCATTCTTCACACTTACATACGTCGTATGCTGTACGAAGCCCATCTAGACCCCCAGTCCCTCAAATACTGGACTTCTAAAGTACTGGGTGAAAAACTTAATACACCACTTATCCTTAATGATGCCCTTGTATTTATTCCCATAAAAATGCGGCAAGCTATCGGCCGTACCGATGGGTGCTTCGGCTATGTCCTTAGTAGTTGTATTGTTACTTATGACGACTACACCCTTACTCTCGAATCTGGACAGACACTTACAACACTTTCTACAAAATCCTATGTAGCTAAAAAGCAGCGGGATGCCGCTCTTCTTCGCTATGCTTATTTGGAACATCGTAAGCAACATTCTTTTATGATTGATTAATTTTATAATTTTTTCAAATTTACATGATATAATAAATTATTATCAATTGTCATAGGAGGTTTATCATGGACTTTAAAGATCCAAACAATGTTATTATTGATGTTGATTTCAACAAACAATTATCACAGTTTACAAAGCAGTTCAAAAGTGTTTTTAAGTTTCTTATCTTTGCCATTATCCTTTTGATCCTCTTGCTGTCATCGGTTTATCGCCTTTCTACTGGTACCGTAGGGGTCATCACACGTTTTGGTGCTGTCAAAGGCATCAACGAACAGGCAGGTATTCATTTCAAGATACCTTTCATTGACAAAGTACAACAGGTGGATGTGCAGACCGTTCATAAGATGGAGTACGGCTACCGTACTG
>JBOGBZ010000122.1:0-33933 GCA_051656485.1 Cellulosilyticaceae bacterium | reverse complement strand
ATAAGTCAGCGTTTACGAATAATGCTTCGTAAATACCTGTTACTGGTACAGCATAGTTTACGCCATCTATGTAAGCTGCTGTATTGTATGCTGAATCAGCAATGTTTTTTCCGTATTCTGGATCTACTGTACGGATTTCGTCAAGTGATACTACTTTGCCACCATCTACAAGTGGTTTTGCTTGAGCTTCTGTGAAGTAGAAGATAACGTCTGGTTCATTACCAGCTGCGAAATCTGTAGCTACTGCTGATTTCCATGCTGGGTCAGCTGTTGCAGATTCGTCTTCGATTGTTACGTTTGAGTTAGCAGCTTGGAAATCTGCTTGTAATTTTTGGTAGTACTCAGTATGTGGGTCTGTGCCACCGAACATAGATACTGTTTTAAGTGTTACAGGGCCAGCTGGCTTTTCAGCTTCTGGTTGTTTTGCTGTGTCTCCACCATTATCAGCTGGTTTTTGAGCTTCTGGTTTTGGATCTTCTTTTGGTTGACATCCTACAAATGCACCTCCAAGCATTGTTGCTGCGAGTCCTAGTGCAAGAACTTTTGAAAACTTTTTCATACTTTGGTTCCCCCCTAATTTTTCTCTAGCCATCGGCTAGTTTCTTATGTGCTAGTAGGTTTCTAGCTTGCTTTTATTATATCACTCACACTATTGAATGAGTATATGCCTATTTTGTTTTTTATTGTTCAAATTTGCTTATTGTATTGCACTTTTTATGATTTGTGCCCAATCAATCTTTAAATATATGTACTTTTTGCATATTTTACTTCTTTAAAATATCAAAAAAGTACAAAAGAGCATAAAAGTTTATGTATTTCACATAAACTTTTACACTCTTTTTCTTAATACATTTTGTTTCTAAATTCATTCGGGGTAACAGCTGCTATTTTTTTAAACATTTTCGAAAAATAAGCTGTATCTGTATACCCCACCTGCTCTGCAATTTCATATATTTTCATATTCGTTTCTAATAAAAGTCTTTTAGCATTTTCAATACGAACTGTGTTTAATAAATCTACAAAATTAGTTCCTGTTTGTTTTTTAAGCACTTTGCATAAATGCCACGTACTTACATATAGCGAATCTGCTACTGTCTGCAAGTCTAGCTTTTCGCTATAATTGCTATGTATATATTCGATAGCTTGCTTTACTAAAAACTGTGGCTTATCAATCTCATTTTTATTTTCACTAGTTTCTTCTTGCTTGTCTTCAATATTACCAACACCTGATTCATTTAATTTTTTCACAGCCGCTTCAATGGCTTCATGAATCTCATCTAACTTAGATGGTTTGAGTAAAAACCTTAATACCCCTAGGTGAATAGCTTGTCTAGCATATTCGAATTCTCTATACCCTGTCAGAATAATAATCTGTATATTTTGGTTAATACTTTGTATTTCTTCAATCATCTCGAAACCATCTTTATTTGGCATATGAATATCTGAGATAACAATATCTGGACGAAGTCTCATTATTTGTTCGACGCCTTCCTCTCCATCTTTCGCCTCTCCCACCAACTCACACCCCATTTCTTTCCATGGAATCATTTGTTTCATGCCTTCTCTAATAAAAAACTCATCATCTATCACTAGTACTTTATACATATACGTCCCCCTCTATCACTGTCATTCCGCAGTATAGGTTTTTGGTATAACCATTTTGACTTGTGTGCCTTCATCATATTTGCTTTTCATTTCAATACCGTAGTTTTCACCGTAAAGCAACTTAATACGTTTTTGTACATTAATAATACCAATATGCCCCCTATTTCCTTTCTCTATTTCTAACTCATCTTTCTCTAAGTTTTCTAACTGTCTATTGATATATCGAAGTTTCTCTTCTGCAATTCCCTTACCATCATCCTTAACCCAAATACAGATACTTTGCTCATCCACTTCTTTAATTTCAATAGACACCACACCTTTTCCTCTCTTCTCCACCCCATGTGTCAGTGCATTTTCTACGATAGGTTGAATGATAAGCTTTGGGATTTTGCAATCCATTAATCCCTCTTCTATGTCTAGTTCAAACTGTACGCCATCCCCAAACCGCTTTTGAATGAGGAAGATATAATTTTTGATGTACTCCATTTCTCCCTGGATGGTGAGAAAGTGAGTGCCACGTCTATCAATATTAACTTCCATGATCCCTGATAGTGCGCCTATCATTTCAGATAAATCATCATTTCCCGTCATTCTTGCCTTCCAGTTAATCATCTCTAAAGTATTGTATAAAAAGTGGGGGTTAATCTGTGCCCTTAAAGCTTTTAGTTCTGCATTTTTCAATGCAATTTGCTCTTTATACACACAGTTCACTAAGTATTTGAGCTGCCTACTCATCCCATTAAAAGCACCGAACACATACCCAAATTCATCTGTACGGTCTGATTTAACCTCTACACCCATCTCCCCATTTTCAATTTGTTGCATCTTACCACTTAGTATGTATATCGGTTGAATAATTTCTTTATATAGTTTATTCGCTAACACTAAGAAAATAGGTAGCACACTCATACAGAGAATAAAAATAAATCTAGACATTGCACGAATATCTGCTAGCAAAATATCTAAGGAGATATAAACAGCACTTCCTAAGGATAAATTATGGTGTTCGAAAGTATTATAGACAACAGCTTGACTTCTACTTTCCTCTCTATACACTACTCCTGGCTGTGGATATGTATTTTGAAAATCAACGAGTTTTTTCTTGTTTTGATTCTGTAAATTACCTATACTCATAATTTCATTTTTTCCATCAGCTACTACATAAACTGCTTCTTTTGCCCCTTCTAGCATACCTGCATATTTTCTCAGAAGATACTTCATATCTAACTTAAAAATAGCCGTACCACAATGGTTTCCCGTTGAACGATAGAAGATTTTCTTTCCCAAATAAACGTTATTTTCATCATCCACATAATAACCAATTTTATTTTTTTCTAAGATTCTATTCATATTTTCATAAACCTTGTTACTCTCAAAGGCATTAATCTCATGAACCATATCATTCTTATCTCTACTCTCAATCGTTCCAAAATCTTGACTTTCCGCAAATTGATATGCAACTGCCGAGATATCTTGTCTTGATAAAAGTAGGGATTTTAAATACCCTGTCACCCTTTGAGTTAAATAATAATCCCCTCTTACAAGGTTTTCATGCTTATTCCGCATTTCGGGATACAGCTTAAGATTTTCCATATTTATATTATTTGTTTTTAACAAGTTATAATAATAGGCTGTATATTCATACACTGCCTCATCTTTTTGTGCTGCATCTGTGAATTTTTCTATTTCTTCTAACTCTTCTTGAAGTTGTTCTGCAACTACTAAAATATCTTTCTGAACGGTTTCAATAAAGTGCTTTGTTATAACCTGTTCGTAATTTGCATAGCCTACATATCCTATTAAAATCATAGGGTACAATACAAGTATAATAACAAAGATAATCCATTTTGTTTTAATGGACGTTGCTTGATACATCTTTCGTATACGCCCTTTCATATGTCTCTCCCTTTTTTTCTGTCAACCTCATCAAATTTTATATTTAATTATAGCATATTCCCTCACTTATATTGAACATTAGTTTATATTTTTTTAATATTATTCTATTTTTATTATTTATTTTTCACTTGCACTTTATGTTATACTAGTGCTAACGTTTAAAATGTTTATGCATTACCCATACTACATACAGTAAATTTGACTCACAGGAGGTTTATGATGCATCATTATAAAATGATTATTTCTTATGACGGATCTAAATATATGGGATGGCAACGTCAATCAACATCCCCACTAAAGACAATTCAAGGCAAACTTGAGCATGTCCTTTCACTTCTTTTTGATGAACCGATACAGGTCATCGCTTCTGGTCGTACAGATGCTGGTGTCCATGCACTTAAGCAAGTGGCTAACTTCCATAGCCATGCACTAAAATCACCTGAGGAAATCGTAGCTTATCTTAAGCAGTATCTTCCAAAAGACATCGCTATCGTTTCTCTTACATCTGCTTCACCTCGTTTCCATGCGCGCTATAATTGTACGACTAAGACGTATATGTACCGCATCGATACAGGTGAGTTTGCGAATCCTTTTATGCTTAAATATGCTTACCACATCGGACAACCACTCGATACCTCTGCTATAGAAGAAGCTATACAGTATCTTTTAGGTACTCATGATTTCCAAAGTTTCACTTCTATGAAGAGCAAGAAGAAATCTACCATAAAGACCATCCAAAGCATTACTATTAGCAAAGAAAATGACTTATACACGCTCACATATACAGGCAATGGCTTCTTGCAGCACATGGTACGTATCTTAACGGGTACACTGATTGATGTCGGCCTTGGTAACTTAAAAGCTTCTGAAATACCACGCATTTTAGATGGGAAGTCCAGACCACTTTCAGGTCCTACTGCTCCTGCCCATGGCCTTTGTCTAAAAGAAGTAAATTACGATTAATTTATGATTAACAGGAGGAATCCCTTTTGGAACTTTATACAATTGCACAAAGAAAGCTCTTTATGAATAAGCTCCTCAAGTCTGAGCTCTTTGATAATTTCGAGCTTAGAGAAGCACTTATTCATACCTCTTTTAAAACCATCGTTGATGGCACTCGCAACAAAGATTTCTTTTCTTCCATCGAAGATTTAGCCACTCCGCCAGCAGAACTTTCTACCTATATTGCCTGGCGCGAAGCACGACCTTATATTTACCAACTTATTTTAGGGGATAAATCACCTTCTTACTTCAAGATTATCTTATCCCTTTCTCAAAAGAAAGCTCAAGACTTATCCCCCGATATTGATACTTGCTTTATCAATCTGACTTTCAAAGAGGGTACTATCACTTGTACAACGGGAGTCGCTTATAAAAACTTTACGCTAGATAAAACACCTGATACGCTTTGGGATGAACGCATCAAGCAGTTTTTGTTTAAGTACGCATTTTTATAATTAAAGGGGGCTTTACATTGAACTACGGAAAGTTACAACTAAGTTTTTTCCTTTTATTTTTAATGACACTTATTCATCTTTTCTTATCTATTTTTATATTAAAACATATGCTCATGAGTATCTTATCCCTCATTGCTATGTTGCTCTGTGTGCTAGGCCTTTGGTATACTTTCAAAAAACAACGCGAAAAAAAGGAGTAGGTTTTATACCTACTCCTTTTTCCGTATCACCTTTTCTAGGTTGGATTATTTTCCACCCATTTGAGCTTCTTGAGCTTTGATCATACGTTTTACCATTTCTCCACCAACTGAACCTACTTGTTTAGCTGTAAGATCTCCATTGTATCCTTGTTTTAAAGGTACACCAAGTTCTGAAGCTACTTCTTGTTTCATACTTTCTAAACCTGCGTTTTTCATGTGAGTTTCCTCCTTGAGTTTGGTTGATGTTATCAAAAGAATAAACCGTGAAGCTACTCTTTTGATACTAACCAGCTGGTTTTGTTTGCTGGTTATAGTCATAATTTACCCTGAATGTCTTATTATTATTACAGCTAATTTTTCCCATCTTTTAATTCTTTTTTTCTCATATAAAGTTAACACGCTTTATGGCTTTTGGGTATTTCTGGATATATTGACAAGGTGTTTTCTCTCGTATTATGATAAGAGTGTTATATTTATAAAAGGAGTGATTTCAATGTCTAAACAAGGTAATTTATCAATTCATAGCGAAAACATTTTTCCTATTATTAAAAAATGGCTTTACTCTGACCATGATATTTTTGTCCGCGAACTTATCTCTAATGCATCAGATGCCATTTTAAAATTCAAAAAGCTTTGTGATATGGGGGAAGCATCTTGCAGTACTGAAGAAACTTTCCAAATCACAGTAACAACTGATGAAAAAGCACAAACACTTACCATCTCTGACAACGGAATTGGTATGACTGAAGAGGAAATCGAAAAATACATTACTCAAATTGCTTTTTCTGGTGCTGAAGACTTTTTAAACAAATATAAAGATAAGATGGATGACGATCAAATCATCGGTCACTTCGGACTAGGCTTCTACTCTAGTTTCATGGTAGCTAACCAAGTGGAGATCCATACCAAATCCTATCAAGATGCTTCATCTGTCCTTTGGCAGTGTGATGGCGGTACTACTTATGAATTAACTTCTGGCACACGCACAAACCGTGGTACAGATATCATCCTACACGTCACTGATGATTGTAAATCGTTCTTAAACTACAGCACACTTACTGGCATTGTAGAGAAATACTGCAACTTTATGCCTGTGCCAATCTATGTAGTAGATGCTTCTAAAGAAACAGCTGAGGATGCTACTGACGCTGAACCTACACCAATTAACGATACGACACCACTTTATATCAAGAAACCTTCTGAGTGTACCGAAGAAGCTTACAAGTCTTTCTATCAAAAAACTTTCATGGACTTTAATGAACCACTCTTCTGGATTCACCTCAATATGGATTATCCTTTCAGATTAAAAGGGATCCTCTACTTCCCTAAACTCAAGAATGACTTCGAGGTAGTAGAAGGTAAAATCAAACTTTACAACAACCAAGTATTCGTAGCTGATAATATCAAAGAAGTGATCCCAGAGTTTTTACTTCTTCTAAAAGGTGTCATCGACTGTCCTGATATTCCACTTAACGTTTCTAGAAGCTTCCTTCAAAACGATGGTTTCGTCCAAAAAATCTCTGACTACATCATCAAAAAAGTAGCTGATAAACTCACTTCTCTTTCTAAAAATGATACAGAGAATTACAAGAAGTTTTGGGATTCTATCGCACCATTTATCAAGTATGGTTGCCTAAGAGAACAGAAATTCTTCACAAAAATGAAGGATCATATCCTCTACAAGACCACTGACGAGGACTATATCACACTTCCTGACTACTTAGAAAAGACTAAAGAAACACTTGAAAACAAAGTGGTTTATATCTCTGATGAAGTTCAACAAGCACAGTACATCAATATGTTTAAAGAGAATGGTCTCCTAGCTGTGTATTTACCACATCCTATTGATAGTCCTTTCATGTCTCATGTGGAAGCTGAAAATAGCGACGTCAAGTTTATGCGTATTGATTCAGACTTATCAAGCGCACTTAAGAACGAAGCTATCGATACAGACCATGAAACAAAAATCACAAACCTCTTTAATGCGGTTTTAAATAAAGAAGCACTTAAGATTTCTGTCCAAAACCTTAAGTCTAAAAACGTAGCATCTATGCTTCTTGTATCTGAGGAAGCACGTCGTATGCAAGAAATGATGAAGATGTATGGTATGGATCCTAGTGCACTTCCACCTTCTGAAGCAACACTTGTCCTTAACCAGAACCATCCACTTATCACAACACTTGTAGCTAAAGACTTGGATGCATCTACAAAAGAAATGCTTTGTAATCACCTTTATGACTTAGCACTTCTTTCTAATCAGACACTTAGCCCTGAAGCAATGCAGGCATTCTTAGTTCGCAACAACGAACTTATGCTTAAACTTGTGGAAAGCAACTAATTGTTACCATCTCAAGAATCACAAAAAAGTAGGCACAGTATGCCTACTTTTTTTGTGGTTTTATCCGTTACATATGACGTGTAGTTTTTGCGCCAATGTATTTAACCCTTCTGTTTGTTCCCCTAGTCTTACCATATCCTCTAGTTGCTTTTGGATATTGGCATTTACTTCTTCCGTAACAGCCGTATGCTCCTCAGCAATACTTACACTATCTTCTATGCTTTCTTGCATCTTTTTAAAGATACGTCGTAGCTCATCCATAATTGCTACTTCTTGGGCGATGCCTTCTTTATTATCTGCACTGATCTGTGCGAGTGCTTCAAAGTCCTTTGCTAGCTTTAAAATGGTATCCATCCCTGCTTCTGTGGCTTCATTTCCCACTTCCGCTGCTTCTATAGCTGCCTTTGCTTTATGGTGAATTTCTCTCAGTACTTCTCTGATGCCTTCTACCATCTTCTTACTATCTTCTGATAGATGACGTATTTCACCTGCCACAACTGCAAAGCCTCTGCCTGCTTCTCCTGCTCTTGACGCTTCTATAGCTGCATTAAGTGCCAGTAAGTTGGATTGTTCTGCGATATGATGGATACTTAAAAGCATCTTTGTAATAGCTTCTAACTGCTTACCTAATGCCATCACCGTATCATTGGATGTACCTACTGCTCCACGAATAAGTTCCATCTGCTGTGCCATCTCACTCATTTGTATGCGACCTTTTCCCATGGCTTCCTCGAGATGCCCTGACTGCTCTGCTACATTTTCTGTAATTTGAATAGTACGATCCACATACGCCTCAACCTCTTGCATCTGATGATTCATCGTCATCATCCCATCTGCCTGACAACCTACACCTGTAGCTATCTCTTCCATCGCTTGTCCGATATGATTTGTCGTTAGGATGCCACTCTTAGTATGCTCATTTAATTTCTCTGCTTCTTTTTTAATAAGATGCTCTACTTCTGTAATTTGAATGAGTGCCATTTCCTGATTTTCATTAAGCTCTGCTGCCTTCTTTTCTTTTTCTAACGCTTCATCGATCAGTACTTTCCCCCACCTCGTTAAGCAATATATCATTACAAACACAGCATTGATTGTCGCTAGAATTTGTATAAACTCCCATAGATGATGTACTTCACCCAGAAGTGCTTGTGGGCTTATGCAGTAGGCAACAACCCACAATATATTATAAATCCTGCCGTAAATAACAACCATTCTTTGATTAAAATACAAGCCAATCATGACAATGGTTAAATACAAAGTATAATGTGTCTCCAACATAAAGCCTTCATCTAAAATCATAATAGCAATAAGGGCCACAGCTGGTAATGTACAAAGCAGTATCCCCCTCACTTCTTCTGAAATCTTAGGCATCCAATAGATACCTACAAGTACCCCCGCAACGGCAGCTGCCTCTATAATCGTACTCATACCTTCTGCTATCCCTAATGTAACCAGTGCTTGAATGGCTATGATACTACTCATCACAACACCTATTGCCAAGTTCACTTTATGTGCTCTTTTTTCTACCGACATCGCTCGTCTCCTTCTAGTCTCTTATTCCTTTATGAGATATATCGGCAGTTTTTAGATATACTTTATGTCTACAGTTCTATCCATTCATCGATATGATACAGATAAAGCCAGTTTTCTTTCACATCTTTTTTCATAATACTTCCTAATGCCTCACTGTAAAGTTCTAACTGTATACGGTAGCGTTCTTTGATAGCTTGTATACTAGCTTCTTTTTGAGACATATCTATATAGTCCGTCTTATAATCGACAATAACAATGCCGTCATCTTCTATAAAGCAAGTATCTACAATCCCTTGCATAAGCATGGATTCATCTTCTGGATACTGTTCATCTACTTCCTTTGCTGGCAATAAATATACGAACGCCTTTTCTTTAAAGACATGATTTGCAGCTTTCATCCGTGCCTGCATCGAGCTATTGGCCATGCTTACAATTTTTTCGATGCTTATGACTTTTCGCACATCTTCGTCTAGTCTTCCTTCTCTTATGAGCCTTGAGATTTCCCCTTCAATGGCTTCTGATGTTTTCAACTTTCCTAAGTCCACTTGTTCTAAAACACTATGCACAAGTGTTCCCCGTGTGGTCGCTTTCATCGTCTCATCTTTCACAAAGATTGGTTCTTTCTTTTCTGAGTTCTCAAAAGGAGACTTCCCAAGCTGTGCCACTTGCTCTTTCTTCTTCAGTTCAGATACAGCTACCTTCACAGGCAGCGTTGTAGCTTTCTCATATGGGTACTGATAATTAAGACGGGATGCTATCACATCTTTCCATTCACTATAGCTAGCCTCTACATCCCATTCTTCCAATGCACTTTGTCTTTGGTGCTTTGTCTCCTCTAGGTGCTGCTCCTGTATCTGCAAGTCTTCTTTTTGCCACACTTCTAACGCCCAATCACCATTTCCTTCAAACAGATACTGACACGTTACCTCTGCCATATCTCTTAGCTTTTCAAAGTCTTTATGAGCAAAAAGACTTGTTCCAATCCAATTGAGATAGGTCGGTGTCTTGCGTAGTCCTAGTGGTAGGATCCCTTCTGTACTCCTCACGCCAAACTGTGCCCACTTCTCCACTTGTCTTGCCATATCTTTTACTGTTCCTGTAATGTAAAGCTTCTCCTTGGCACGCGTAAGGGCCACATACAGCACCCTCACCTCTTCTGATATATTTTCACGCGTAATTTTGCTTTTGATTGCTTGGAAAGGGATGGTTTCATACATCACGTGCTTTGCTTCATCTACATACTTCGGACCGAATCCTAGTTCTTGATGCATTAAGACATTTTGCATCAAATCTTGGTTATTGAATTTCTTATCCGTATTACATACAAAAACAATAGGGAATTCTAAGCCTTTACTTTTATGAATGGTCATAATACGTACGAGGTTCTCACTTTCTCCTACTATTTTTGCCTCACTTACATTGGCACCTGTCTTCTCTAGTTGCCCCATGTATTGCAAGAATCCAAATAGCCCTACGCCTATACTACGTTCATAGTCTTCTGCATATTTTTTTAGCATTTTCAAGTTAGCTTTTTTCTTTGCACCTGCTGGTAACATGGCTACATAGCGGTAGTACCCCGTATCACTTAAAAGTTTGCTTACTAATTCTTCTAATGGCAATAAAGTACTCATTTCTCTATACGCTAGTAAACTCTCATAAAATGCAGTAAGTACTGTATCTCCTAAGCCTTCTTTGATATACCCTTGAAGTGCAGTATAGAAATCCACATCTTCTTGATGCTTACGAATACGTAAAATCTCGTCAAAGTCCAAACGTACAATAGGCGACCTTAATACAGTAAGTAATGGAATATCTTGTCTTGGGTTATCGATAATCTGCATCATCGCAAGCATAGTCTGTACTTCATTACTTTCAAAAAAGTTACCGCTTACATCGGCATATGCACCGATTCCTCTCTCGAGTAATGCCTCTTCAAAAATCTGAGCTTTTTCTTTTACAGAACGTAATAAGATAACGATATCTTTTGCCTCTACTTGTCTATAACACCCTAAGTCTTTATCAAAGACTTTCGAAGGATTGGCTTCCCCTTTTAGGAGCTTACTGATAAGCTCTGCTACCATTTTCGCTTCTACTTCAATCCCCTTCATATCATCTAGGGTACTTTCTTCTTCATTACTACTTTCTTTTTCGCCTAGTTCCATCACATGGACTTCTACTTTTTGTGCGATGGCTTCCGAAAGGTCTTCGGTAAATCCTGCATCATAGAGATTACCTACCTTTAATTTGGCATCCTCATCATAGGTAAGTTCCCCTACTGTTTCACCCATCACTTGTTCAAACAGGTCATTGGTGGTAGCGAGTATATTTTCACGACTTCTAAAGTTCTGAGAAAGGTCAATACACAGGTCTACTCTACTGCCTTCCTCACGCACCTCTACTTCTTGATACTTTTGAAAACGGTTATACTTATCTGCAAAGATAAGCGGGTTGGCAAGTCTGAATCGGTAGATACTCTGCTTCATATCCCCTACCATAAAGCGGGTAGGCCCTCTATCTTTTGATAAGGCGATGCTCCCTAGAATCATTTCTTGAACCATATTACTATCTTGATACTCATCAATGTAAATCTCTTCGTAGAAATCGCCAAGTTCTTTAGCTACTTCTGTATAGCCAAGTTCCACATTGCCTTCTTCATCTACTTTTTGTGTCACGAAAAGCTGGAGGCACATATGCTCTAAGTCACTGTAATCTACCACGTTTTTTTCTTTTTTTGCCAGATGATAACGTGTGTCAAACTCTTTTACTAACGCTACAAGGAGTACCATCAATTTACCGGACTCTAACGTCTTTTCTCTCAATGTTTGGTCACATAATAAACTTGCTTTATACTTGAGCTCGCCAATCATGTCCTTTACCAGTTCACGGTACCCTTTCACACGTTCTTTGAGCACTACTGTACACTCTTGTTTCTTTGTTGGCAAGCGCCCAAATGTAATATCTTGCAGAGCTTCTAGCATCTCTATCTTTTCTAAGGCATACGCTTCTTGTATTTGTTTGACATCATCTTGTAGTACAGGTTCATAAAGTGCTGGTCCACCTGGCATTTTCGTTAGACGTATGGCTTCATCATATAGATTCACGATACCTGCCAATGCTTCCTGAATATCTTGAAGTAGCATCTGGTCCCATCTACTTGCACCAATGGTCATGTCTTTCTCCATCAGTGCTTCTGCCATTTCATCTAACCACTTATTGGGGAAAGTCGTACTTTTAGAAAAGGTATGCACCTTTAAGATAAGTTCTACCAGTGGTTCCAGCCCTCGTACACTTCCGTAGGTATCGGCAAGCATCAAGAAATCTTCATTGTCTTCACTTTCGAAGTACTGCTCTAAGATTTCCTCGAGTATATCAAGCTTCATCAGATGTAGTTCGGATTCATCTCCTACCTTCATATTCGGGTCACTATCTAGATGATTAAAGTAATTTTTAATGGTTTTTAAACAGAACGCATGGATGGTTGAGATAGATGCCTTCCCTAAAAGGGATAATTGCTTCTCTAGGTAAGTAATCTTTTCTATTACCTCTTCATTTTTCGCTTCTTCTTGAAGTTTCTCGATGGCACCACTCAGCTTATCTGCGATACGTTCTTTCATTTCTTGTGCTGCTGCACTTGTAAAGGTTACAATCAAAAATCTATCGATATCAATGCCTGCTTCATCTTCACTTCCCATTACACGTCTAAACACACGCTCCGTTAAGACGGCTGTCTTTCCCGAACCTGCTGCCGCTGATACCAGTACATTGGCATCACGTGTATCGATGGCTGCCTGCTGACCTACTGTCCATCCCATTAGTTGTCTCCTTCCTTATTGGTGCTTTGTAAAGCTTCCCATATATTTTTATCTCTAAGGGCTTCTAAACGTTCGTATTCATTATCCTTACATCCCGTATCAAATTGACAAATAGTCTTATACCTACAATACATACAGCCATCTTTTTCTTTTAGCTTATAAGGTTTGGCACTAATCTTCCCATTAAGCATTTCTTGTCCTATATGCTTGATTTGCTGAATCATATAGTTTCTTAAAATGTCAAACTGTCCTTCACTTGCCACCGAAGACGTGGCTGCTAACGTACCATCTTTTTTAACCTTCGCTGGAATAATCTCACCACCTACTCCTGATTCCATGAGGTTAATAATCTCCACATCATCTACTGCTAGGCCCGAAAGCTTATACTGCTTGATTTGCTTATCTAAAATACTTGTCTCTTCCATTCCTAGCTCATACTTGATATGGCTGGAGTCAATATGGAAATAAAACATACCCGCTACTTTATTATGTGGATTCAGTCTTAAGTACGCATCCAGATACAAGAGTAGCTGCAACTGCAAGCAGTGATATACTTCTAAAAGATTGAAATTTTTATTCCCTGATTTGTAATCCAGAATTTTGATGTAGTGTTCTTCTTCGTTTTTTACAAAAAGGTCTACACGGTCAATCTGTCCTTTAAGAAGTATTTCTCGTCCATCATCCAACTGTATCTTAATAGGTGGTAACCCCTCATACCCAAAGTTTACCTCATAAGCATAAGGTTGAAATACGCCTTGTCTAAGTTGGTACGTTAAAGCATGGATGGCACGTCTTGTCATCTTTGTGATTTTAGATACAGTGTATTTCATACGACCATCCTGCGCTAAATGATGATTGGTTCCCTGCACACTATAGTTAACCGCATTGCGTACACCTTCATCCATCTGACTTTCTGTTGCATCTACCCATGTGGTACCTAATCGCTCCAGTTCTTTTGGATAACGCTCTAAAGTACCATGAAAAAGTGTCCCCAAGTCTGCTGCGTTCCATTGGAACATCTTGCGTTCCGACGCTTTAATACCGTACTTGATAAAGTAGCAGCATGGACATTGGCGATACGTTTCTAAACGTGAGATGCTGGTCTCTAGCCCACTTGGATAAAGCAGCTTCGCATTTTCTTCTTTTAAATAATGTTGCTGGTTGGTAAAAGCAAAATCTCTGGATAAGTGGACAATTTGCTCTCGCCAAGCTTCATTCGCCATGTACCAACTTAAGGTATCCTTCCATAAAGGTTCTATTGTTTCAGTCTCTTCTGCCTCCAGATAATGACGCAGCCTACTTCCTATATAACTCATAGTTGGCACTGGACCTTGAATAGGCTCTAATAGGTCATCCACTGCTTCCCTCGTACCAAAGAGTTTTTTAAGTTTGTAGTATACCATGGATGGTCGCAAACTCTTACCACATTCATCTCTTTGTACTGTGCTTATCATCAGCTTTTCCTTCGCACGGGTAAAGGCTGAGTACACTAAAAACTGTGCCCCATATAAAGGTTCATTCACAATGGCATACACAAAACCTTCCTTTGCCCCTTTCTGCCCCACTGCTCCAAGGCTCAGCTTGTCCATCTCTGAAAAAAGATTCATACTATCATCTATTTTAGGGATGACACCTTCGTTAACACCTAATACAAAGACAGCCTTTAGCTGTGGTAAGCGGGTGCGGTCTACCGTTCCTACGATTACTTGGTCTTTTGACGGTGGTATGATCCCCATCTTGATATACGAAAAGCTAGTCTTTAAGATATTTTTATAGATTGCTAACTGTACTTTCTCTTCTCCTAATATAGCCACAAGCCTCTCTAATGTATCGATCACTTGCCCCCATATTTGGGTGTTTTCTTGTTCAAGTGCACCCTGCCCTCGTTCATGATAATACGCTACGCGTTCTTGAATCGTCTCATAGGCACCAATCTCTTCTAGGAAGCTATAAAGTACGACTGTGACATCTTTGATGGTAAATAATCCTTTATTGTCTTTAATCCCTTGTAATCTCTCTTCGAAATGAGTAAGTAACGTTACAATTTGTAGTCGTAGGCTATTAAGCACCTCTAAGTCTACCCACCCTACTTCACGTTCCCATGGCTCACACCACTTTTTCTTCCCTTGGATGCCTTGTTCTAAGATATAATTATCCACTCGGTCAATAGCTTCCCTAGAAATCCCTATCATCCCTAGTCGTAAGAAGCTCATCATACTCTTATACGTCCATCTGCTTGTAAGCACATCCAGTACACTAATCATAATGGCTACCAAGCTATTGCTATGAATACTTCGTTTGTCATCTATAAAGAGTGGGATGTCGTATTCTTTAAAGCTACTTTGTATTGACGTTTTATAATGGCTAAGGTCACCTACTAGTACCCCGATATCATGATAGCGATACCCTTTATCCCGCACAAGCTGTCTGATGCTCTTTGCTACTGCTTCAATCTCTTCTTCTTTATTACCAAAGCTACGTACCACGATGTCTTCTTGCTCTTTTGGATAGGGTTTAGCATAAGACTTAAGGTAATGGTCCTTTAGGTACGTTAAAGGTGCTTCTTCTATCGTTTCTTCTCCTGCACGATAATCCACCTTGTATTTTAAGTTTCTTTCTTCACAGATAGCCATCAGCTTTTGGAAATTCCATATACTATCTGCAAAAGGATTGTTCGGCAGCACGTATTCTTCCTTTGTATACAGCTTGTCCATAGGCAGTGTAATCACCACCTCTTCTGCCACTTCCATCATTTCCGCAATAATGTGAATCTGTGGCATGGTAAAGCCATAAAAACCATCAATCCATAGCCTTGCCCCTTTCAAGGTGCTACTTTCCTTGACTGACTTCGCTAGACGCTCCATAGTTTTTTCCATCGTTATAAAGCGATTGTTCATATAGTCATCAAACCATCCTTGAATCGCTTTCATATCTTGTAATTTGCACTTGAAGACTTCCCCGACTTCTTCAGCCCCCATCATGGTCGCTAAGTCGTCTTGCCCCACGTTATTTTGTTCAAACAGGGTAATCAGACGGTTCATCCCATCGATAAAGCCTTCACTATTGTAGCCTTTCTTAAAGTACACAAGTTCTTTTTTGTGCTCTTCTAGAAGCTTCTTCAAAATCATAATGCGTTCTAAGTCATCTACCAGCGGCTCATGCTTACCACCTACTTCTTTTAAGATGTGCTCTGCTAGATTTTTAAAGCTTACCACTTCTACACGTAGAAGCCCCGGATGTAGAATCTTTGCTAATTCTAATTGTACTTGTAAGTTAAACTGCTCTGGTACGAGCATCAGTAATGGCTTATAATCTTCTTCTTTTAATGCTTCTTGTATTGCTTCATAGCATTTTTCTGTCTTTCCCGTTCTTGCTGGTCCTACTACAAATTCAACCATACGTCCTCCTTATTTCATTGCTCTTTTCTTTTCATTATACCCTCTTTTGCCAACAACCCAAAGCATTGGCAGATTTTTTGTCAAAAAAAAGATTCGAGTTTTATTCTCGAATCTCCTTTTGTTATTGTGCTAGCTTTTTATAATCGCTTCTTAGCCTCTTAATATCATCGATATCAATATATGGTAATACGCTTTCTGAACCATCTAGCATAATAAGTGCTTCATCTAAATATGGAATGCTTTGTGCTGGTGTATCTGTCACCAACATACTAAGCTTCGCTAAATCTACAAAAAAGGTTACTTTACCTTCTATATAGTCTTCATAGTTTGCATGAATGATTTTATCATAACGAAAACTATTCTTCTCATAGATCCCTCTTAAAATACTGTACGCTTCTTCGTACTGCTCATTGCTTTTTAAGCTTTCTGCTTCTTTCAGCTGCTCTAACCAATGTTTTTGTTCCATCGCACTTCCCCCTTGTATCTTTATCTATTTATCTTTATCTAATATAAATTTCTCTTATTGTTACACAACTAAAAACCTTGTGTCAAGTTTTTATATTGTTTTTTTGTAAAAAAGTTACAAATTCCTCCGTATAAAACGCCTCTTCATCGACTATACTCTTAAGGTCTTATGATTTTAAAATCCATACTTACGAAAGAGCAGGTACTTTTATGCGTATACCTAGACATATAGCCGTCATCCCTGATGGCAACCGCCGTTGGGCAAAAGAATCTGGCTTCGAGAAGCACGAAGGTTATACTCACGGCCTCAATCCAGGCCTTTTATTTTTGAAACTATGTAAAAAATACGGCATTGAAGAAGTTACTTATTATGGTTTTACTACTGATAATTGTAAGCGGCCTAAAGTTCAAGTAAAGGCTTTCTCCAAGGCCTGCGTAGATGCAGTCAAACTCATCGAAAAAGAAGGGGCCTCCCTCCTTGTGGTTGGTAATGCTGAGTCAGACTTATTCCCTAAGGAACTCCTCCCTTACACCACACGTACACAGATTGGCTCAGATGCCATCAAAGCTAATTTCCTTGTAAACTATGGTTGGGAATGGGATTTAGGTTCTATGCATACAGACACTCATAATCGCAAGAGCATCTTTGATTCCCTTCAATCCCGAGAGATTTCTAGAGTAGACCTTGTCATTCGCCTCGGAGGTAGAAGCCGCCTTTCCGGCCTTCTTCCTGTCCAGTCTGTGTATGCAGATATTTATTGTCTGGATGATATGTGGCCTGACTTTACGGAAGACCACTTCTTAGCAGCCCTTAGATGGTACAACTCACAGGATGTCACCCTCGGCGGCTAATCTTCCATCCTTTTAAAAGGGCTTGTGACCACACACATACACCATTCCATGTTTCTGCCTATTGCATAGTAAAAAAGCCCTTTACGGAAGAAATGTTGGAGTGTATACGACCTTTTCTGAAGTAAAGGAACTTTTTTACCAAGGCTATGCCACTAACTAAGGGACCGTTACACTATTGTGCACCAGTCCCTTTTTAATCACTTAAATAACTCTTTTTGCGCCGATATATGGCTTGCCTGCATTAAATGCTGGGCTGATAATAATACCTGTACTGCTGGTATTGGCATGGATTACTTGGCCATTGCCTATGTATAAAGCTACATGTGATACTGCTCCGTTGTATCCATAGAAAAGTAAGTCGCCTTTTTGCAAGCTATCTTTACTCACTTTATAACCATCATTTGCATATTGTGAACGTGATGATCTAGAGATACTTACGCCATGTCGCTTCATGATTTGCTGCGTAAACCCTGAACAGTCTACACCAGTCTTTAAGCTATTGCCACCATATACATAGCGCTCACCTTTGAATTGTAATGCATCTTGTGCAATAGATTCACCAAGGCTACTATTTGAAGTTTTTACTGGTACTTCTTTTTGTGTGGTTGCTTGTGTTTTATTACTTTGCGGCTTACTGCTTTGTGATTTATTACTTTCTTTAGTCGCGCTCACCACTGGAGCTGGCTTTACGCGTTCTATTTCATTCATTGTTTTTGTAGGTACTTCACCTAAAAAAGCGGAGTCTAGGAACTGCTTACTTACAAATCCTTCTTTACCCTTTGCAATGACTTTACACCAGTCACCTACCGCATATTCAATGACTACTTTATCACCTTTATGCAGTGTCTCGAATACTGTTGAATCATTAACATCTGGATAATCTCTTAAACGAACACCTTGTCCATTAACGATCCCCTCTGCATCTACAATCGCTACAAACGCTGCAAATACATAAGCTTTATTACCATTCGGTGTCACAATCTCTAACCACTCATCATTGGCTCTTCCTACGATTTCTACTTCATCACTCTGATCAAGTTGTCCAATATTTGTAGCTGTTGTTGCTGGGGTATTTCTCATATTTAGGGTTTCTACGTTTACTTTTCCATAAGCTTGTCCAAATGTAAGGGTTGGCACTAATAATGTCGACAAAGACATGACAACTGTACAAAGTGTCTTTTTCAATTGCATTTTAGGTTCCTCCAGTATTTTTTCTTATATTTTATACCTCCCTAGGAGGCTTTAAATTTATTAATTAATTATTACAAAACTATTATAAGAAAAAAATAGGAATATGTCAATAATAGACTATTATTTAATTAGTTTTTTTGTCTTATCTTACATTTTTACCAAGGCTACTGATTTAATGCTTTATTTTGTCTGATAATAAAATGGGCTAATTCATAAATACTTGACGGATTAGTCTCATAGATACAATATTTAGGCTGAATAAGCTGTAAAATTTTGTTAGCCACCTCATGGTCAAAGGGTTGATGCGGGTCCATCTTTTGAATATGCCCTTTCAGCACTTTGTCTTTTTGTGCTTTATTTGGCGCTTTCTGATACTTCTCAAGTAAAAATTTATGATTTTGTTTAAGGTAATACCCTGGCAATGTCTTATTGAGATGTACCACTTCAATTTCTTTTGCAAGTACTCCTAATTTTTGGATAATATCTTTAATATATGTGTAACAGTTATATTCATTACGAATCGAAGGATTCGTAATAATCAGGTGGGATACATCTAAGACGCATCCTTTATGAGGGTACTCTACCCCTTTTAGCAGACGCTCAAGTATTTCTGGTCGTGTATAGGTAAGGCCTGGCCACCATAAATTTTCAAATACTAGCTTTGGTCCTTCTTCATCTTTAGGGAATGCTGCATTGACAAGTTCAATGGTTGCATCGATGATTTCTTCATCTGTATAGTCATATTGCCATGTGAATGAATCTTCTATTTGTACATGACTTACATGAAACACCATATATTTTGCACCCAGCTTTTTTGCACGCTCATATTGTCTACGGTAGGATTCTACCATCACTTCACGTTCTAAGCCACCATAGTACTTCTCTATGTCTTCTTTCGTTCCTAAGTTCCTCTCTACTACATCTAATCTGCCTTGCCAAAACTCTAGCCACATCGGATAAAAGCTTAAATGTACGCCTTTCACAAGACCTTCTGGGATTTTAGCGATGTCATAATCTGCTGTCAGTCCTAGTTCAATGCCGTCAAGCTGATGCTTTTCTGCAAATGCACGTATTTTTTCCCAATCATTGTCGAACCAGTCGATATATTTGTTTGTGGTTGATAAGTGAAATAATTTTTCCATAGTAATCCTTCCTTTGAAAAAAGGCTTAGGTATAAACCTAAACCTTTTTGATACTGTATACTTCTTTTGGATTTGCTTCTTTGATAAGGGTTCTTAAGTCCCCTACTTGTTCTGTGGTCATATTGTGCTTTGGGATAATCTGTGCTTGTACACGATCTACAAAGAATCTGAAATCTTGTGACGTCTCTTTGATAAATACATAGGTTTCCCAGCCTACTGTATCCTCCATATCTTGAATCCCTATATAAATCCCTTCTCTTGAAAAACTATAACGGGATGTTCCTGAAAAGATAGGTGCTTGCATCTGAGTTGCGGTGATGCGCCACACCTTCATAGGTGTTCCAATTAAGATAAAGACTGCTAACATAATGAAAATAACGTTTTCTGAAAAGAAAATATCTAATCTTTGGGTAGTGGTAGCGAAGCGGTAACCTAGCCATCCACACATCCCTATTCCTACTATAAGCAGTAGCTTACTGAACCAAGATTTATACGCTATATGCATATTATAACGTAGCACGTCTTTTATTTTCAATTTGACGTTTAAGTCTACTTTTTTCGACGTTTCTGCCATTTTTTTCACCTCTTGCTTTTATTTCCTTTGTATTATAGCACCTCTAGGATGTTTTTTGTATGTATTTATGCCATCACTTGACTTTTAAGGGCTAATTGATACAAATTGTAATAAATGCCTTCCTGGCTAAGAAGTGCTTGATGGTCTCCCATCTCTCGTACCACGCCTTTGTGTAGTACGATAATATTATCTGCATGCTGAATGGTAGATAAACGGTGCGCTACCATCAGTGTCGTACGACCTTCCATCATCTTATAGAGTGCATCTTGGATAAGACCTTCTGTCTCTGTATCGATATTCGCTGTGGCTTCATCCAGTATGAAAATCTTTGGATTAAAAGCGACTGCTCTCGCAAAAGATATGAGCTGACGTTGCCCTGTTGAAAGGCTTGCGCCACGTTCAATCACTTCTTCATCATACCCATGTGGTAGCTTCTTGATGAATCCATCTGCATTGACAAGCTTGGCTGCTTCTTCGACTGTTTCTATGCCGATACGCTCTTCACCTAAGCGAATATTGCTTTTGATATCTCCTGTAAATAAGAAGACGTCTTGTAAGACTTGCCCGATTTGCTTACGTAAATCAGCGATGCGGTAGTCGGCAATTGGCTTCCCATCTATAAGTATTTCCCCTTTTTGGATATCATAATACCTACAAATCAAACTTAATATAGATGTTTTTCCTGCTCCCGTGGCACCGACAAAGGCTACTTTCTGACCTGGTTCTATCTTGAAGGATACATCTTTTAAGATCCAATCTTCGCCTTCATAAGCGAACCATACATTTTTGAACTCAATACTTCCTTTAAACACATCACCTTCCACAGGTGTGGTACCATCTATAATTTCATTTTCCTCATCAAGTATACTGAATATTTTTTCAGCTGATGCAAAAGCGGATTGCAGTACATTAAAGTTCTCTGCAAGTTCTTCAATAGGTGCAAAGAAATCTTTGGTGTAAGATACCATGATGACTAGTGCTCCCACAGACATGGTTCCTGCTAGTACACTATGCCCACCGATAAGTAATACCCCACCTATTCCTATATAAGAAAGGAAGAATATAAAAGGTCTAAACAAAGTAAACGCTATAAGCTCTTTCATTCCTGCTTTATAAAGTTCATCATTAATATCAGACATTTTTTGAACTTTTGCTTTTTCTCGTGTGAAGATTTGGATGATACGCATCCCTGATAAATGCTCTGCTAAGAAAGTATTCATCTCTGTCAGTTTATTACGTACTTCTCGGTACGCTTTACGTGATATGTATTTAAAGACAATTGTAGCAATGATAATCAGTGGCATGATACAGAGTACGAAAACCGCTGTTGTCACATGGGTTTGTAGCATCATGATCATAACCCCTACAATGAAAAAGCCTTGCTTAAGTAAGTTTACCAGTACGCTAGTATACATTTCATTTAAAGTTTCGGTATCATTGGTGACACGTGTCACAAGCTTACCTATGGGGTTATTATGATAAAATCTAAACGGTAAGTTCAGCATTTTTTCATAGATTTCTTGGCGAATCGCTAAGATGATTTTTTGACCTACATGTTGTAATACCAGCACTTGAAGGTACACTAATACGAAGCTAACTAATAAGACACCGAAGAACGTCACCCCTATTTTAAAGAGTGGTGTCATATTGAGACTACGCAGTACTTTTAATTCATCTTGTGCTAATACACGTCCATGATAACTTAGATTGCCCATTTGTACTTGTACACCATCTTCTACGACGGTTATACACTTACTAAACTCTGCTGGTGCAAGGCCTAGTAAGGCTTTGGCATCTTCTAGTGGCATCTGTTCTAACCAGTAATAGTAATCTTTATACTGAATCATTTGATACACAGTATCTACTTGGTCTTCTGCTGTAAGCTGACCTAAAGTCTTCCCGTCAAATGCAACGGTTTGCCCTGTTGTCTTTTCTATAAATGGTGTTCTGTAACCCTCTGTAAATAAGTCTACCGCACTTCCTATAAGTCTTGGTTTCATAAGGTCTGCTGCTGTTGCAATCAGCATAAAGCAAAGTACTAATGCAAACCACCATTTATACGGTTTTGCATAGGTAAGTAAACGTCTCATTAATTTACTGTCTTTATCCTTCATTTTCCTCTCCCCCCCTACGCTTCATGTATGGCTTCTTCAAGCTTTTGTTGATTATTCATCTCTGCATAGATACCTTCTTTGGCAAGAAGTGTCTCATGGTTTCCAACCTCTACGATTTTACCGTTCTCAAGTACCACGATTTTATCTGCATGACGCACTGTTGAGATACGATGGGCAATGATAATATTCGTCTTACCTTGACGTACAGTTCGTAAATTCCCTAAGATTTTCTCTTCTGTCTTTGTATCTACTGCTGATAATGAATCATCTAATATCAGAACGGGTGCATCTAATATCAATGCACGTGCTATGGATACACGTTGTTTTTGACCACCTGATAAAGTCGTCCCTCGCTCCCCTACTACGGTTTCATACTGTAATGGGAAGTCCACAATATTATTATGTACATTGGCTTTTTCTGCCGCTGCTTTTATTTGTTCATCAGATACTTCATCCATACCAAAGGCGATATTTTTTCCTACTGTATCACTGAACAAGAAGTTATCCTGTGGTACATAAGCAATATTTCTACGTACACTTTGTAACGTCGCTTTCATAATGTCTTGGCCATCTAGCATGATGCTACCTTCAGGACTATTATAAAGACGTAAGAGAAGATTCACTAAAGTAGACTTCCCACTTCCTGTACGTCCAAGTACTGCTAATGTTTGCCCTGCTTCTACTTCTATACTTATATTTTCTAAAGCTGTCTGATGATTATCAGGGAAGTCAAAGCTTAGGTTGTCGATACGAATGTGCCCTTCTACCTTCTGAAGTTCTTTCGCACCTTCTTCATCTTGCACACTAGGTACTTCATCCAATACCCCTTGTATACGCTTAAGCGAAGCACTTCCTTGTGCAAATACATTAATCCCCATAGCAATTGCCATCATCGGCCAGCTAAGCATCATAATGTATTGATTAAATGCCACAAACTCACCTAAGGTAATGGTATTAATCATCGTTAAGTACCCACCATACCCGATTGATATGAGTAAGCTACATCCCACCAATAAAGTCATCAATGGATTGAGCACTGCTGATAGACGTGTGAGATGGAGATTTTTATGATAGTTATCTTTACTAATCGCTTCAAAATCTTTCATATCGTAGTATTCTTGTACGAAAGATTTGATAACTTTAATCCCTGAGAAAGATTCCTGTACTTTGTCTGATAACTTCGCAAAAGCTTGCTGCTTTTTATCAAACCGTGCACGAATGCGCTTACCAAAATAATAAGTACTTAATGCAATAAGTGGCATCGGAATAATTGCAATAAGTGTTAGTTTTATATCTACAAAAAGTGCCATTTGTACAATAACCATGACAGTCATAATAACCGCATCAAAAATGATAACGACACCATTTCCTACCATCATACGAATGGCATTTAAGTCATTGGTGGCATAGGCCATTAAGTTTCCTGTTTTATTTTGATTAAAATAAGGCACATCCAAATCTACCCATTTTTCAAATAAATTCTTTCGGATACCTTTTTCTATTTTTCTAGCTGTCCCTATGATGAAATAACGCCAGCATATACGTCCGATAGCCAATACGATGACTATCCCTATGAGACCTATAACCAGTGTCAAAATCCCCTCACCGGCCATGCTTCCATCACGAATACCATCTGTAATATGCCCAATAACCTGTGGTACAAACATCTGAACATAGTCTACAACGAGTAAGGTTATAATTCCTATCAAATACGACCATTTGTACCTACCTATGTATTGCTTTAATATACTTTTCTTATTCATTTAAGTCATCCCCCTTTTAGACGTTGTTACTTAAAAAATAGCTGTCACTTATGTGACAGCTTCTCTTACTTGCTGGGTTATAAACGTGTACCTACTAAGGCTGCACCAATGATACCTGCATCATTACCTAAAATAGCAGCTTCAATTTTAGTTTGTAGTTTGAGTCCCCCGTACATTTGCTCTTGTACATACTTTGTTACTGGAACAGTTAAGTTCTCTTTTTGAGCACTCATACCACCACCAATAACAATCATGCCCGGTTGCATCATATTAATCACATTTGTAACCCCATGAGCTATATACTTAAAGTACTGGTCAAGTACTTCCATCGCAATGCTGTCTCCCGCTTGTGCTGCATCAAATACCACTTTTGCGTTAATGTTTTCTAAGTCCCCATCTTTTGCTAACGCCACCATCTGTGTCTCTGGATTTGCCTTCGCCATAGCTTTTGCATCACGAATGAGTGCTGTTGCTGAAGCATACTGTTCCCAGCATCCTTTTCTACCACACCCACATGGGTGCCCCTCTAATTCAATGATATGGTGTCCGATTTCACCTGCCCCGCAGAAAGCACCACCATATACTTTACCACCCATAATAATCCCACCGCCTACACCTGTACCAAGTGTTACAACGACTACATCATCTTCACCTTTTGCAGCCCCACAAATAACTTCGCCAAGCGCTGCACAGTTTGCATCATTGTCTACATACACATCTAGGTTGATGTATTTTTGAATTTCTTTTCTAACATTTACTTGATCAAAGTTAAGGTTGCTTGAGAAATGGATAATTCCTTCTTTTGGAGACGCGATACCTGGACAACCAATCCCGATAGAGTGCACCTCTTTTTCATCTAGCCCATGCTTTTCCATAATGGCTTTACAAAGCATTGCCATATCCTTAAGTACTTCTTCTGATGAACGTTCATTTCCAGTAGGTGCTACCATCTTATCTATAATTGTATAGCTCTCATTTAGTAATCCCACCTTCACTGTCGTTCCGCCTAAATCCACACCAATATAATACATCCCTTTTTTTCCTCCTATTGATTGTTCCAATTATTTTGTAGATTGTTCATTACTCTTTCATTAAGTGCCTCAGCTGCATTATATCCCATTTTCTTTTGTCTGAAGTTTACAGCAGCCGTTTCACATATAATGGCAATATTACGTCCTGGACGAATTGGAATCGAATGACTTACAACATTAATCCCTAGAATATCTGTATATTCATTACTAAGACCTAACCTGTCGTATTGTTTTTTCTGATCCCATAACTCTAGCTTGATAACGAGGTCGATGTTTTTCATTTCTTTAACTGAACCTACCCCGAATATTTGTTTGATATCTACGATACCAATACCTCGCACCTCAATAAAGTGACGAATAACCTCTGGCGCAGTTCCAAGTAGTGTCGTTCCAGATACACGCTTGATTTCTACTGCATCATCTGCTACAAGACGATGCCCTCTACGTACAAGTTCTAGAGCCGTTTCACTTTTACCGATACCACTTTCTCCTGTAATAAGAACGCCTTCTCCATAAATATCTACTAATACGCCATGCATAGAAATACGTGGTGCTAACTCCACATGTAGCCAGCGATTCACTTCTGCAAGGAAACTTGTAGTAGAGTCATTGGTCTTAAAGACTGGAATCCCATTCTTCTCTGCGCATTCTAAAGTCTTTGTAAAAGGTACAATCTCCTCTCTACAAATGACGATACAAGGGATTTCTTTATAACTAAAAAGTCGTTCGATACATTTATCTCTGTCACTATCGGACATTTTTTCTAAATATGTGTGTTCTACTTTACCTATGATTTGTAATCTTGTAGGATCAAAATAATCAAAGAAGCCTGCTAATTGTAATGCCGGTCTATTTACATCTGATTCTGTAATCGTACGATCTTCATAAGGCACATCAGGCGTTAATGGTTCTAAATCAAAATGTTCTACTAGCTTACTCACTTTAACTGAATACATCTCTTCAGTCCTTTCTCTCTTTGTATACAATGTGTTGTTTCATTATAGCATTTATTTGAATAGGTTAAAAGACTCTTTATGATTTGTGAAAAAACTGATAAATATTTGTAGCCACTTCACTTGGAATGCCTTCTACACTTTCTATTTCTTCTAGCGATGCTTGTCTTAATTTCTCCACACTTTTAAAGTGCATAATAAGCTTTTTCTTACGTTCTTTGCCTACTCCTTTAATGTCATCGAGTACCGATTGCACCTGTACTTTACTTCTTAATTTTTTGTGATACTCAATGGCAAAACGATGGACTTCGTCTTGTATACGCGTAATCAATTTAAAACTCTCACTTCTTTTATCTAACAATACTTCTTCACCTTCATAAAGCAGCCCTCTCGTACGGTGCTTATCATCCTTCACCATACCACATATGGTGATATCTAACTTGTACTTGTCCACCATCTTCTGTGCTACACTCACTTGTCCTTTACCACCATCCATTAAAATAAGGTCTGGCTTCTTCGTAAAACTATCTTCGCCTTCATTTTGTACAAGTCTCGCCAGACGCCTGTCTAATACTTCTTCCATACTACCGTAATCATTAGGCCCCATGACACTTTTAATTTTGAATTTGCGGTAGTCACTACGCTTTGGCTTACCTTCTTCAAAGACAATCATCGCCCCTACTGATTGTACCCCTTGGGTATTTGAAATATCATATGCTTCAATACGGGTTGGATACGCACGTCCTTGTAGAGCTTCCTGTAATTCACCTAATGCCGACTTTACCTTTTGCTCTTGTTGACGAATTTGGTCACCAAATTGACTAAGGGTAATATAGGCATTCTTACTCGCTAGTTCTAGAAGCTGATGCTTATGCCCTTTCTGTGGAAGGACAAGCCTTACCTTACTTCCTTTTTTGTTTGCTAAGTAGGTTTCTAATACCTCGTACTCATCTGGTACCTTTTCTACGATGATTTCTTTTGGGATAAGGGTTGCTTCTGCATAAAACTGAAGGATAAAGTCTCTAAAGATACTCTCAATCTGCTCACCTTCTGTTTCTGGTATTAAAAAGTGCTCTCTTCCTACAAGTTTGCCTTGTCTTACAAAGTAAACTTGCATGAGCACGTCTTTTTCACTACGTCCAAATGCCAGAATATCTTGGTCTTCCATACTGCTATTACTTGCCGCTTGCTTATGCTCGATACGCTTAATAGCACCTATTTGATCTCTTAAAATGGCTGCCTTCTCAAACTGAAGTTCCTCTGATGCCTCTTGCATCTGAGATTCTAGAAGCTTTACGGTTTCTTTGTACTTGCCACTTAAAAAGCCTACTACTTCCTCTATCATTTCACCATATGCTTCTCTAGAGATTGCATCAATACAAGGGCCACTGCATTGTCCAATATGATAATTCAAACACGCTCTTTCTTTACCTATATCCTTTGGTAAATTTCTAGCACATGTACGCAGTTGCCATGTTTTTTTAATAATTTCTATAAGCTCCCACATAGCTTGTACGTCTGTATACGGCCCAAAATACTTGGCACCATCTTTTTTCATCGTTCGTACGACACTTACTTTTGGATAAGCCGTCTGTACATCAACTTTAATATAGGGATAATGTTTATCATCTTTAAGTCGGATATTATACTTAGGATGATATTTTTTGATAAGATTACACTCCAACACCAAGGCTTCCACTTCTGTGGAGGTCACGATGTACTCAAAACTTTTAATCTGCTCCACAAGGCGAATCGTCTTTACTGAATGCCCCTTGGATTGCTGAAAATATTGTTTCACTCTATTTTTTAGATTAACGGCTTTCCCCACATAAATAATCTGATCTAAGTCATTTTTCATCAGATACACGCCAGGTAAGTTCGGCAATTTCTTTAATTCTTCTTTAATATTAAACATCTGTCGCCAGCCCCTTTCTTCAGTCTGCTTTTATTTTAGTATATACGAGTTTAGCAGTATTTCCCAGCATATTCTAAGCGTTTTTTTCCAAACTATTTATAGGTTTCATTGAAATTTTATTCTTTTATTTTGGAGGTATCTTATTGTGTATTTTACAAAGAAACATGGCCTTATTTTAACTCTAGCTTTTAGTATGGCGCTGGCTCCTCTTACTTATGCAACCCAACCTACACCTCAGTCGGAGCAACCTCTAGGTATTAGCTATACCTTAGACCAACTAGAAGATAAGCTAGAGAAGGATTTCGACAAGCAATACAAAGTAGACTGGGATTTTGAAATCGTCTATCACGACGGCAAAGTTTTCTTAGCACTGGAGTATGATCAAAAAGATGCGAAGAAATTTGCTAAAATTTCTTCTGAAGATTTAAATAAAATGCTATCTGATATTATTGGGCAAATTACCAAATCACTCAAAAAAGAAGTCGAAGTATCTGGTGTAATTATCAAGGACGATGCACAAACACCTACCTATACTTTCACTTATAAAGACGGTAAATTAGACATAAAGTGATTTTTTATTACAAATAAATTAATTTTCACCAGTTTAATTGAATTTTTTTGTCCTCTTTTGTATACTAAGTTTAAGGAAAATTTTACTAATAAACTGGAGGACATACATATGAAAAATACTCTCAAAAAAAGAGTAGCATTAGTAGCAGCATTACTTGTTGGTACAAGTGCACTTACATTAAATGCAGCAAACATTAAAAAACAAATCGAGGCAGGTTTCTATAATATTAAAGTTACACACAACGGACAATACAAGGCCATCCCTGATGACCGCGAACCATTCATGTATAACGACCGTGTTTATGTAGCAGTAGCTGATGTTTCTAGTATTTCTGGAATGGATGCTAAATGGGATCCAACTTCTAAAACTGTAAAGCTAACTTCTGATACAGCTAACCAATCTACAGAAATCGCTAACAAAAACTTAGAGATCGCTAAACTTAAAAGTGAAGTAGCTTCTCTTCAAGAAAAACTGTCAAACTATGAAGAAGAAGAAGAAACTAAACCAGAAGAAGGTAAAGATGTACTTCCTAACATCTCTCAAAAAGATATCGATAGTATGATAAGCTACCTTACTAAGTACTATGATGAAGACCTTGACATTGATTGGACTTTTGACTTAGTTGCAAATAAAGATGCTGGACGCCTTGATCTTAAAGTATCTTACAAAAACTCTATTGATTCTACTTACTTTACCGAAGTATACGAAGATGAACTTGAAGATTTCTTATTAGATTTATGTGATGCCATTCAAAAAGAATTTGGTAAAGTTGTAATCAAAGGTGAACTTGTAGGTAGAGGCAAAGTACTTACAATCTTTGATATGAATAAATCAGGATCACTCTCTATGCTTCATGAAAAAGAAAATCTTCAACTTGATCGTTTAAATTATATCATGAATGATGATTCAGCTTTCGATAAATTGGCAGCCCTTTCTACTGTAGGCCCATCAACCGGTATTGTTATCGATAATATTGATGTCTCTCCAACTAGAGGATTTAAAAAGCTTAATATTACACTTACGACAACACTTACAAAAGAAACTGATCTAACTAAATGGAATGAATTCCATGCACTTAAGAGCACACATCCTGATAAAAAGAAACTTACAAGAGATTTTGCTAACATTATGGGATTAGTATCAGACTTCTTTGACATGGAGAGTGATGATATAAGTCTTGTTCTACACGATGATTCTACCACGGGTATTATTCTTGCCGAATCCGACTCTGATTATGGACTTATTACAAATGAATGGAAGTAATTCTTAAATAAAAAAACTTGGCGATTTCTCGCCAAGTTTTTTTATTTGCCCAATATCTTCTCCAAGAAGTGTCCTGTATAAGACCCCTCTACTTTTGCTACTTGTTCTGGTGTACCTGTGGCGATGATTTCTCCACCTCGTTTACCGCCTTCTGGGCCTAGGTCTATGATATAATCCGCTGTCTTGATAACATCTAGATTATGCTCGATTACCACTACTGTATTGCCTGTCTCTACAAGACGGTCCAGTATGCCTGTCAACTTGTGTACATCGGCAAAGTGTAGTCCTGTGGTTGGTTCATCTAGGATATACATGGTCTTTCCTGTGCTTCGCTTGCTAAGCTCTGTAGCTAACTTCACACGTTGTGCCTCTCCACCTGATAATGTGGTAGATGGTTGTCCTAGTCGTATATAACCTAGCCCTACATCACATAATGTCTCTAGTTTACGCTTGATATTTGGGATATTTTCGAAGAACTTGTGTGCTTCTTCCACAGTCATATCCAGTACATCTGATATGGACTTTTCCTTATATTTCACTTCTAAAGTTTCTCTATTATAACGATGTCCTTTACACACTTCACAAGGTACATAAACATCTGGTAGAAAGTGCATCTCTATCTTAATCATCCCATCACCACGGCAAGCTTCACATCGTCCACCTTTCACATTGAAGCTAAAGCGGCCTTTTTGGTAGCCTTTCATCTTCGCTTCTTGCGTTGCAGCAAAGACGTCACGTATCATATCGAATACACCTACATAGGTAGCTGGGTTTGATCTAGGTGTACGCCCGATAGGTGACTGGTCGATATGGATGACTTTATCTAGCTGGTCAATCCCAACGATTTCCTTGTGTGCTCCTGGTTTTACTTTGGCACGATTCAAGTCTCGTGAAAGACGCTTAAGTAAGATCTCATTAATCAGCGTACTTTTTCCTGAGCCTGATACGCCAGTGATACATGTTAATGTCCCAAGTGGTATCGTTACATTGACATTCTTTAAGTTATTTTCCTTGGCACCTTTTATAGTCAGTTTATTGCCATTGCCTTTGCGGCGTGTAGCTGGCACTTCGATTTCTTTACGCCCACTTAAGTATGCACCTGTCTCTGAACCTTCACATGCAAGAATCGTATCGATTGGTCCACTAGCGATAATCTCCCCACCGTGCTCACCTGCACCAGGTCCTATATCTACAATCCAATCTGCCGCATGCATCGTATCTTCATCATGCTCCACAACGATTAATGTATTGCCTAAGTCACGCAGGCGTACTAATGTCTGTATCAATCTTTCATTATCACGTTGGTGAAGTCCTATACTTGGCTCATCTAAAATATAAAGTACCCCTACTAATCCTGAACCGATTTGGGTTGCTAGTCTGATACGCTGTGCTTCTCCACCTGATAAGGTCCCTGCCGAACGTGAAAGTGTAAGGTAATCTAAGCCAACGTCTACTAAGAATCCGAGTCGTGCATGAATTTCTTTGAGAATTTGCTCACCTATTGTCTGCTGACGTGTCGTAAGTTGTACTTCATCAAAGAACTGCTTTAGTTCACCAATGGCTAAATTGGTAATGTCATTAATATTTCTATCTCCAACCGTTACTGCTAATGCTTCTGGCTTTAATCTCGCACCTTTACAATCTTGGCATGGAATACTAGTCATATACCCCTCATACTCTGCCTTCATACCTTCTGAAGACGTTTCTTGGTAGCGTCTCTTCACATTGGCAAGCACACCTTCGAAAGCATAGTCATAATGACGTGTACCGTATTCACCCGAGAAAGTAAACTGTACTTTTTCTCCATCTGTTCCATAAAGAATCATCTGTTGAATAGCTGTAGAGAGCTCATTAAAAGGTGTATCTAAATCAAACTTATACTTCTCCATTAATGCTTGGAAAAGTGCATAAGCATAACTCTCTGAGTTTCCAAGTGAACCCCATCCGATAACAGCGATAGCACCTTCACGGAGTGTCAGATTAGGATTAGGAACCACAAGTTCTGGGTCTACCTCCAGCTTTTCTCCCAGTCCTGTACATGTAGGACATGCCCCGAAAGGATTATTAAAGGAGAAAAGTCTAGGCTCGATTTCATCTATGCTGATATTACAGTCTGGACAAGCAAAGCTTTGACTAAAGTTAAGTTCTTCACCATCCATCTTATCTACCACCAAAAGCCCACCTGTTAACTTCATAACAGTCTCAATAGAGTCTGTGAGGCGCTTCTCTATCCCTGCTTTGACCACAAGTCTATCTACCACAATTTCAATGGTATGCTTTTTCTTCTTATCCAGTGCGACTTCCTCTTCTGTAAGGTCATAAATTTGCCCATCAATACGTGCACGTATATAACCTTGCTTCACTGCATTCTCTAGCACTTTTTCATGCTGTCCTTTGCGTCCTCTTACGACTGGTGCTAGGATCTGTAACTTCGTACGCTCTGGTAACGCCATAATCTGGTCTACCATCTGGTCGATTGTCTGCTTCTTGATTTCTTTGCCACACTGTGGACAATGGGGTATACCTATACGTGCAAATAAAAGTCTCACATAGTCATAAATCTCTGTAACTGTTCCTACTGTAGAACGTGGGTTACGACTTGTAGTCTTTTGATCTATGGAAATAGCGGGTGAAAGCCCTGAGATATTATCTACATCTGGCTTTTCCATCTGCCCTAAGAATTGACGTGCATATGCTGATAAGGATTCTACATAACGACGTTGCCCTTCTGCATAAATCGTATCAAAAGCTAAGGATGATTTTCCTGAGCCACTAAGCCCTGTAAATACAATAAGTTGATCTCTTTCTAATTCTAAATCAACATTTTTTAAGTTGTGCTCTCTGGCACCTTGTATAATAATCTTATTTTTTGCTGATGTATTTTCCATACTGTCCCCTTCTTATTTTCTCTATTGTTCATTTCTATTGATTTTAAGAACGCTCTGCTAAATAACTGTTCTTATTATAGCATAGGTCTTTTTATTTGCAAACATATGTTCGACACGATTTTTATATTTGTAAGTACTTCTAGTGTAGACACAAAAAAACCTTGTTATGCACAATGAGGCACACCAAGGTTCTCCATTCTATCTACTTACATATAATTTTTTCAGTCCAATCAATGTATCACGAAGCTCTGCTGCCTTTTCAAACTGAAGTTCACTCGCCGCTTTTTTCATTTCTTTTTCCACTTGTTTCATGGCTTTTTCTAACTCTTGTGGACTCATTGATTCTGGATCTTTGTCTTTGAATAATTCTTTTTCTTTCTTACTTGTCTTAGTGGCTACGATAAGGTCTCGTATCTCTTTCTTAATGGTCTGAGGTGTAATCCCATGCGCCTCGTTGTATGCCATCTGTATCTGACGTCGTCTATTAGTCTCTGAAATGGCGCTTGCCATCGATCTGGTTACATTGTCTGCATACATAATAACTTGACCTTCCGCATTTCTCGCAGCACGTCCGATGGTCTGAATAAGAGATGTCTCCGAACGTAGGAAGCCTTCCTTATCTGCGTCCAATATAGCTACTAAGGATACCTCTGGTATATCTAGTCCTTCTCTCAGTAAGTTAATCCCTATCAATACATCAAACACACCTAGCCTTAAATCACGTACAATCTCTATACGTTCTAAAGTATCGATATCTGAATGGAGATACTTTACCTTTATGCCTACCTCTCTCAAATAATCTGTCAAGTCTTCAGACATACGCTTGGTCAGTGTGGTCACGAGAACCTTTCCACCTTTTGCAGTCTGCTGATTAATTTCATGAAGCAGATTATCAATTTGGCCTGTCACAGGACGTACATCTATTTCTGGATCAATTAAACCTGTCGGACGAATGAGTTGCTCTGCCAGTAC
>JBOGBZ010000121.1:0-7325 GCA_051656485.1 Cellulosilyticaceae bacterium | reverse complement strand
TATCATCTCTCAGGAACTGATCGTCATTTACAGTACAGGCAAAGAATGAACGTCTTGGATACTTCTCCGCTTTTCTACTATAAGGTGTTCGAAACTCATCACTAGGCGAGGTAATCCATGCTTTCAGGGCATCTCTATCTGACTTCTTCATTGTGCCTCCAAGCTCTCCAAGTTCACAAAGCCAGTAAGCTGTGGACTGCATAATATCATCCTTGTTGCTTAGGTCTAGCTGTACACCATCTTTAAAGAAGTCTACTAGGTGCTCCTTTGGCATCAACGACCTTACCCAGCGTGTTTTTCCTAATCCTTGTGCGCCTTTAAAGACTATGGCAAACTCACTATTTTGTGTCCCATCATTAAGCCCCATCTTGACTCCTGTGATAAGCCACATGAGTAGCATAGCCTCATTAAAGGCAATATCCTTTTTATCACAGTCCTTGCTGTAGGTAATCGTTTTGAGCAGCTTTCCAAGTTCGCTCTCAGGATTTCTATTCCTTTTATATTTCTCATGTGCATATTCCAAATATGTCATCACAGGATTATAAGCACTTTTATTGGCTATATATGAAGTAAAGCCCCACAGTTCATCCTTTGATAGGGATAGTCCACTTCTTTTGCAATGACTATTAATCTCCGTAAGAAAGTCCTCATAGACGTACCATGTGTGGTTGCTTTCTATTGAACGTTTCAATTCGTTACGTTTAAGTTCTATACCTCTGCTATCATAAAGTGCTTTTAGGTTCTCCCAAATCTTAAGAGGTGTTCCCTTATTGCTAACCTCATACATAGCGTGTGGTCTAGTTGATGGTCTCAGCTCTTCTATTTTGCTTTTGAATAGTTCCTCTTGCCCACGCTTCTTTGCTTCTTTTAATAGTAGCCTCTTCTTTTTCTTTTGTTCTTCTTTATCACTTATCTTCAAGAACCCATAGGTTCTATCCTCATTAAAATCAATCTTGCTTAAATCTATATTTTCCACTATTTCACCCCCTTTCTATAATGTTGTGGATTGTAGTAGCCACCAGTATATGTGGACATACACTTATCTATTGTTATTTCTCCATACGTTCTGCCCCTTTGCCTTCTTTCCCACTTAGGGCGCATCAATGCACTCTGTCGGTAAATCCTATCAACTTGAGATATATTCCCCCCAGTCCAAAAGATTAGATGGTCTATGAGTGCCATATCGTCCCTTGAAGCATCACCACTTCCCCATCCATAGTAATAGAGGTCGTTGAACTTGGCTTGTCTACTCGCCTTGTCGATGATGTCACTATCAGAAAGCAACTCCCCTCCAACGTAGTAGCTAGGTGTGGAAGTAATGGTTTGAGGCTCATCTTTACGGAGATACCTGTCAAAGAGTGGCTTAATGGTCTCTGTGCATTCTCTAAGTTCTCTATAAGGTTCGATAACCTTCCCTGTTACAGTAAAGAATCTTCCCTTCTCATAGCACTCAAAGTTTCCCTTGCGACATGCCCCCTGTGGCTTGGTACCTTTACATATTACGTGTATACCCTTACCACTTGGTGACACTTCGGCATAGCTATTAAGTGTGGTCATAACATCCTGGACAACTGGATTATCCAATTCCACACCATCTATATCTACACCAAAGATGCCCTCCCCTAACATGAATCCTAATCCATCATAATGATTGGCTACTCCTAATGCAGTTTCATAATCGCACCATGTACTTGGATTATTACTCTGTGCAAAGCCTCCTGTACGTGCATTGTAAGGTTTCTTGGTGTACTTCCCTCTATCCTCTTCCCAAAAGAGCCTATACAGCACCCATCTATTCATCTTCTTTAGTTCTTGTGGTACATTGCTATATCCCAATTTCAAGTCTCCCTTCTAGTTCACATTAAAATGGTAACGAGTCATCTTCCCAATCGATTGCTGTTGCCACCTGTGGTTGTGGCTGCTTATTTAGCATGACTGGTTTTGGTATACGTGCTGTCTTAAGGCTACCTATATCTATCGCATAACGTAGTGTGGTAAAGAATCCTGTATTGCCCTCAATCTCATACTCTTTCTCTCCAAAGATGCCTCCAAATAATTTACCTTTAAGTGTCCCTTCATCCCAATTCCAAAGGTAACCATTATTGCTCTTTTCGATATGGCTCATGAAGGTCTTGAAGTTCTTCTTGAGCTTTTCATCCTGCTCACTGCCATCATCCTTTGGGCAGTTCACTCTATAAGTTCCCTTCCACTTTTTATCATTCTTCTGTGTTTTATATTGCTGCTTATAGAAATCTTTATGTTCTCCTTCCGCTATATCAAAGCTCACGACCAACGTACTCCCCCAACCATATACTTCTTCTCTTGCATCCACTATATGGCATACATAAGCTCCAGCTGGTAGTTTCTTCTTTTCTCCAATAACTTGTGTTGTCTCATATCCATTCCATTTTTTCATGTTAAATCTCTCCTCGTTTCAATAATTCTCTTAAATGATGTTGTAATGTCCTGTAGATGAAGTCTCCGCTGTAGGTGGTATCATCCAAAAATGTTATTTTTAAATCGTATCTCGCCTCAAATGCCTTAAGTGTACCTATGAAGGATTGTGGTAGATACTTGGTGTTATAATTGTGGGTTAGGATATCCTGATATCTTGCATTCTCTATGAGTAGATAAAAGGTTCCCTTTGCTCTCATAAACTCACCTTCTATACGCTCTCTGCCTTGTGTAAAATTACCACTCAACTCATTGAGGTTAGCCTTCCGTTCGATGACACATTGATTCTGCAGATAATAAGGGCGTTCTAGGTGTGGAAGTATGGTCTTCAGGGTATAGTCACCAAAGTCTAGCTTCTCGCAGACATATGGAATCTTCTTTTCCTTAAAGTATTCAACAATATGCCCACACTTTTGTTCCCTTGTATCAACCACCACAATGGCCTGTCGCAGTATTTCTTTTATTTCCTTATCTGTGTACCTAAACATCTAGAACTCCTCTAGAACCTTAAGCACAGGCACTATGTCGTTATCTATCTCATCTTCTTGGAAGGCTCCAAAAGGTGTCTTTGCTGTGGAATTCTTACTGTGGGTCTCAAAGATATATCTGCCATCCTTGCATCTTGCCAAAAGCACCACATTAAACTTAGATTCAGGTACCAGCTTGTTCAACTTCTTCCCAGTTGTTTTCATCCTCGTCCACACAAAGCCATCCTCTGTGCGTTCTGTCTCACTATGAGCTGTATAAATGATTGTAAGGTCATCTCTAAGGTCACAAACCACATCAAGAATGTTGTAAATGTAGCTGGCAAGGTCTAACCACTTATCAAAGTTCTTCTCTTTAGAACGTCTCATTTCCTCACCCACCATGATTCCATTAAGGGTATCCACAATGATATATTTCAGTTGACTCTTCTCACTAATCCCTTTCATGAGTGCTAATATCTTAGATGGGTCATCAGTAGCTATATAGTTCTTGTTTTGTGCATTGTACTGTTGTCTAAAGCCCCTCCATGCACTCCCCTTCTTATCTGCATCTATATAATAAGTTTCCTGTGGATTTAAGTTCCTAAGTGATGTGGTTTTCCCTGCACCTGATTCTCCAATAATACAAATTGCCTTTGCCATGTCTTAATCTCCTTTGATGTCCTTTAATATTTGATTTCTAATTCTTCACTCTTCGTGATTGGTTCAAGGCCTTCAATGTGGAGGTATTCCCCTGTCTCACAATCAACAATACCTTCATCCACAGCTACTAATCTCTTCTTGAAATCAGTCCATTTAAAAGATAGGGTTTCCTTGCGTGTGATTAAGTCCTCTCTGCCAGTGGCCTTAGCCCATTCTAAGAGCTTGTCTGCATCCTTAGTAAAATCATTCTTTGATTTCTTTACTACTACATCTCCATTTAGCAGCATAACCTTTCTCTGTGTCTTGGTCTCCTGTTGTGGTACTTGCTCAAATAGAAATCTTAGGTTGTCTTTCAGCTTGTCTTTTTTTGTCTGTAATAAGAGTTGCTTATCTTCAAACCTGTTCTTCAACTCCTCACTATGCACTCGGTACATCTCTTGTAGTTCCACAATCTTCACATCTTGCTCTCTGATATCCTCTATCAGATTGTTCATTTGCACTTTGATTTCTACTACTCTTGGGTCTATCTCAACTGTCGTTTTTTTCGCCATCCTATCTCACCATCTCTATCCTTCTAATTTTTCTGTATTTCCTCTTATAATGAACTGCAAAGATATCCTCTTGGCACAAATAATCAAGTAGTTCCTCGATTAAGTCCTCATACTTCTCAAGTTTCCAGTTCATCATACTGTTTTCCATTTGTAAGTCCTCTTTTTCTGTTATCGCATTAAAGATTGATTGCATGTGCTCTGCCTCCTATATATTCTGTTTTTGTAAATAGATACTCAATGTCTAGATGTGGGAAGTATAGTTGCTTTAGCTTGATCGCTTCATCCACACTAAAGGCTGTCTTGCCAGTCATTCGTGATGAGATTGTAGCTTCTCTCGTATTCAATGCTTCTGCAAAGTCTTTTGCCCTGATGCCATATCGTATCATTTCAGCTTTTAAATTGTTTAACACACTTTCACCTACTTTCCTCTTGCGAATCTCACTTGCACTTTTTCGTGCTGTGTTTTCGCTACAGGACATATGATAAGGTGCATTTATGACATAGGAATGAGGCCTTTTCAAGGCTTTTATGAGGCCTTTGTGAACCCTTTATGAGGCCTTTGTGAACAAACTGTGAATAAGGTGGTGTGAAGGCATAAAAAAGAGGCCGAAGCTACTTGCTTGGCCTTTGGTAAGTGTATATTACTTTAGCTTAATAGAAGATTTATTGATACCATGTTTAGATGAAAATTGTTCAAAAGGATTAACTTCATCATAGCCAATCATTAAATCCGCTGAGAATAGATTGACGTAGTTTCTAGTCATCTCTAGACTACTATGTCCTAAAATCTTTTGTAGTTTAAATGCATCCATACCACTCTCAATAGCCTTTTTTGCAAAAGTATGCCTCATAGCATGAATAGATGTACGGTCAATCCCTCTAGCTCTATTATATTTTCGTATAGCTTGCTGTAAACCACCCTCTGTAAGCTGATTGCCATATGTATTACAAAACAAATATTTGCTTTCAACTGAAGCTCTATAGTCTAGATATTCAGCTAGAATTTTATTTGTACTAGATGGAATAGGGATAATTTGTTGTTTTTTATTCTTAGTGGTCGTGTAAAGAATAGTCCCACTATCTAGATTGACATCATCCACAGCAATATTGATTAATGTTTTAAGTCTACATCCTGTTGAGAATAGGAAGACGATGATAACCCAATTTCTATATTCAGAAAATGTAGCATGCGTTAATTTAGGTTTTTGAAGTAGGACGAGGAGTTCACTGTCACTATAGGTTTCTTTAATTGTTCTATCTACTTTTATATTGTCAATTTTGAATTCTTGAAGCCAACCATTTTTTTGATAAAATAATATGATTGTTCTTAAAGACCTAACACGTGTTTGAACAGAAACAGGCTTGATATTTCTATCAAATAAATAAACTTTATACTGATCAATATTGTCAGCATCTATTAGAGCAAGTTCAGAAATACCATACATATCACAGAAAGTGCAAAAGTGCCTCCAGTTTTGGTTATAGTATTCAATTGTACTCTTAGAGACGTTCATTGCTCTACATCGTAACATAAACCTAGCATACGCAAATTCAAAAGTAATAGATGAAGAATCTTGTGGTAGTAGTTTAATTCTGGTCGATTTTTTATTCATTGTTATGTATCCTTTATGCATCGAAAATTTATTTTAAACATACCTTACAACCACAAAAAAACAACACATGCCTTTTTAAAAATCTTAAAAAAAGCACATGTTGTTCTTCTACACATTTTTATAATAATCTATTTGGCATAGTATGCACTAAACCCTTATAAATCAATGGTTTACTCTGCAGACATATTAAGGCTTACAGATTTTGATGGGCATACAGTAGAAATCGCATGCTTGTAGAGCATATGCTGCTTGCCTTCACTTTCTAATAAGACAACGAAGTTGTCAAAGCCTTTCACTGTACCTTTGATTTGGAAACCGTTTGTTAAGAAGACAGTTACAGGTACTTTATCTTTGCGAAGTTGGTTTAATAATAAATCTTGTAAGTTAATTGCTTTACTCATAAAAGACCCCTCCTAAGGATTTTGATTCTTAATGTCATTGTATATGATATTGTTGAACTTGTCTATAAGCTGTTAAAATTTTGTAGAATACATGATTGATTATGCTCAATTATGATTCGGTTTATACAGTTAAAGATTTATTTTTTTAGAATTTGTAGCATTTCATCTACAATGCGTTCTGCATTGAAAGCCAAAGTATCTACTTGGATAAAATGAGGGTTCGCTTGATGACGTAGCCAAGTAAGCTGGCGTTTAGCATACTGGCGGGTACTTTGTTTTAATTTATCGACACATGCATCTAAGGTGCTTTCACCTCTAAAGTAAGGGA
Source organism: Cellulosilyticaceae bacterium (assembly GCA_051656485.1). Lineage (GTDB taxonomy): Bacteria > Bacillota > Clostridia > Lachnospirales > Cellulosilyticaceae > JBOFDK01. The sequence continues at coordinate 851 of JBOGBZ010000121.1, read as the reverse complement.
AGAACTCTTTGTAACCGATGGCTTTCATGGAAGGCATATCTTCGGTAAAGCCTTTATCATAGAAAAAGCGTACTTCTTCTAGAAGGCCTTCTGCCATCATCTGGTCCACGCGTAAGTTAATACGGTCGTAAAGAGTCTGGCGTGCCATATCTAATGCAAAAAAAGTATAGTCATAAGGGGATTCATCGTCCTGACGTTTATTTTTTTGTGAAGCATTATGGTCAGAAATAGGTGTTTTTGTTTGTTCGTAATATTCGAGTGCACGAATCACACGCTTCATATTATTCGCATGGATAGCATCAGCACTTACTGGATCTACTTCTCGGAGCATATCATGTAAATGTTCAGGGCCTTTTTCCTGACCAAGTGCTTCTAATGCATGACGGTAGGTATGGTCTTCTTCTACCTCATCAAAGGTTGTATCAAATAAAATAGCATTCAGATAAAAGCCTGTACCACCTACTAAAATAGGGATTTTCCCTTTGGCTAAAATATGATCGATGTAACTACACACCTTGTCTTTGAACCAAGACACGTTACAGCCTTCAGAAGCTGGTAGTTCATCTAGCATATAATGTGGGATACCGTCCATTTCAGAGACTTTCACTTTTGCTGTACCGATATCCATTTGTTTATAGACTTGCATCGAGTCTGCAGAGATGATCTCCCCGCCTATTTGATGGGCAAGTAAGACACTTGATTTTGTTTTACCTGAGGCTGTTGGGCCTGCAATAAGTATTAAAGGTTTTTTCATGATGGTCACCTTACTGTATTCTTTTAAATATTTTTTCGATATCATTTTTGGTGAGAGAAACAATGGTTGGTCTCCCATGAGGACATGTAAAAGGATT
>JBOGBZ010000120.1:0-6835 GCA_051656485.1 Cellulosilyticaceae bacterium | reverse complement strand
ACGTCAGACCAGAAGTTTGCCTCCAGCTTCCTTCAGATTCCTCGTCACCGAGGACACCCTTGCTCTTGGCTATGTGCTTGGCACTACTAACCCGCACTAGGGACTTTCACCCTTAAGATTATGCCCATGCTGGGCACACCGCAAAAAAGGCCTACTTATCCCATACTTTACTGTATGGCGTATAAGTAGGCCTTTCGTGTCAAACAACTCCAGTTGCTACATCACACGGGTCCTGTGCAACTGTTAAATGGTGCTTCAAAGCCGGCTCACCAGTAAGCAACTCAACATTGCTTACCTTTTATTTTATGCTAAACCCTTAAGGGATAGACTGGGTTTTCCTTAGATGACTACTTGATCTCCTTAACTCTACCTACAATGCCACTTGCCAGCATCACTTTAATCCCATGATGATGCTCTGGTGAATTAGTAAGTATCTTCTTCACAATACCCTCTGTCAATTTACCTGTACGCTGATCTTGCTTTTGTACCACTAAGACCGCTTGGCCTATTGTTATATTGCTTCTCTTTGTTCCATCCATGTTCGTCTTATACCTCTATTCCATTTAATATCTCTTTTAACTTCGCCACTTCATCTTTACTAAGTGTCACACCTTTCCCCATCTTAGCATGTTCGGGTGCCCATTCACGTATATCGTACTTAGGCTCTTTGTCATTCCATGAGATAAGGTTCAGCTCCTTCTTCCACCCTTTTGAACCTTCTGCTAAAACTACTATGTGCTTAACGATTTCGTATTTAATATCTGCCATATGATTCACTCCGCTCTTTTTAGTTTTTCTTCTGTTTAAGTTTTTCTAAACCGACTTGCTACTTATTTATGAATTTCATCAAGAACTTCTTGGTAGAGTCATTAGATTTAATAGTTATTTAAAACTAAGTTATTGTAGTAAGTACTAATGAAGTATTTCCTCTTCAAACAACGCTCTCATATAATCTCTTCGATTATATAAAACTCTATATATTGATACATAGCTTGCATCACATTTATAGAAGACTGTATATTTCCCACAAACTAAAAATCTGTAATCTGTTCGCATGTCTATCTTAGCTGATAAGCTTGGTCCCATCAATGGAAATTCCTTTAGTTGCTCATAGCCATCTATGATTTGTTTAATTAATTTATTTGCCGCCTTTTCATTTTCTAGTTCTTCAGCGACATATCGTTTAATTGCTCTTAAATCTTCTAACGCTTTAGGTGTAAGTCTTATTTTATGCATCTTCTATAATGCTAGTTCTTTCATAACATCATCACTTGCAATCCATTCTTGACCAGTTTTTATAGTCTCTTCTGCTTCTGCCAGTTTAGATAGTAATTTAATTGTAGATTGTTGTTTTTCATACTCTGCCATATCAACAATCACATAACGACCTCTACCATTCTTAGTTAGAAATACTGGCTCACCTTCTGATATATCACGTAACACTTCATTATAATTCCTTAAGTCTGAGACAGGCTTTATATTTGGCATAATAATTTCTCCTTTTGCTTTGTTGATATTATTATACCCTTAAAGTTCGTAAAATTAAACCTCAAATTTCACATCACTTCGCATGACACTTCTATCTACATCTCACATTTTTCTACAACTCTCATACACATTTTGTCCTTCGGCATATACTGTAACGTACATTGCTTTTTATGCACATCTAGCCGATGCAGTCGGTCTATTGCCACTTATTATCTATGAAGCGCATCAAGAACTCCTTGGTAGAGTCATTAGACTAGACAACGACCTAAAGCTACTTAAAACTAAGTTGTTGTAGTAATTGCAAAGGATTATGGCAGATTTATAAAGGGGAGTGTACCCGGGGGTATTATTAACTGCTTACTATTTAATGCACCACTCTAAAAGATTATCTTCCAATATATTCCGTCTTAATATATAGACGTAAAAATAAACCCAACACAACCACACCTGCTAACTTCATTGCTAGTTATCTATGTGGTCATGTTAGGCTTCTTATTTGTTATGCTATTGTCTCTGAATTTATTTTAATTTGCTGAATTACACCCATAATCTCTCTGGCATCATTCATATTATCTCTAAATAAAGCTGTAATACTTCCAAGGCTTCTAAATGGTTCCTCCATAAGTACACGATTATCTTCAATCATACCATTGGCTACAATGTAATCTACAAGTAGCTTTACGTATCGTATCTGTACCACATTTAGTTTTTCTTTACTTAGGAATTTGCTAAAGGCTTCATTAGCTGCTCCCCTATCAAGTCCTACAATCTTTCTGACTAGCTTGGTAACTGGTGTGTCGCCATACTCTTTTTCGTATTCTGCTTTGCTTCCAAGCTCTTCCCACATGATACGCTCTAAGGCCTTAAGATCTTCTTGGTTAAGTTGCTTATTGTTACGCAGCTTATAGATAGCAAGCTCATCTTGATGTGCTTTAAGATAATACTCCACCTTTTTCTTGTATTCCTTAAGGTCATTTGAATTATATATTGCACCATTTTCATTTACTTCAAGAATCTCGTCTTTAAAGTTCGTATAGTAAATCTTCTGTTTTTCTCGTTCAATGAACTTAATAAGCTCACGTAATGCTTCTCTGACCTCTTCAAGTTCAAGTATATCTGCACTTTCCCAGAACTCTTCTGTCTGTACCTTTTCAATAATATACTTCTGCTCCATAACCTGTGGTATCGTACCAAGTTTAGAAAGCTCTTCTGCGGTTTGAATAATACTTCTGATAGGCTTTGTAGCATTCTTATTTTGAAGATAAGCAAGGTCAACTGTATAAATCAGATGGTCAAAACGCTTTGCTAGTTCATCCCCTGCAATTGGTGTGATGAGTGGGGCAATATGTTCTTTAATCTCTGTCACACTACCTGTTCCTAGGCTTTGCCAAGCTAAATGGTTCTTATAAGTTTCTACATATCGACTATGCATCTTCACTCTAAAGCTCTCATCATTAAGGCTTGTTATATCTCCAACAAGTTCATCTAGCAACGTTTCTCTATAAGCTATGTAGTCTTCTTCTTGATACTTCATATCTTGAAGCTCTCTTACAATCTCTAATTTTGTATTGTAGATCTTCTCCGTAAGACTTTCGCTTATGCCTGTCTCCTTGCCTTTCGGATTGGCTCTAAAGAACTCAAAGTTGTTACAGAAGTCCAAGATCAAGAAGCTTTCTTTGTCCATCCCTACTCCAAGTAGGTCTTTGCAAAGTCTTGTACCACGACCAATCATCTGCCAAAACTTAGAATGTGAGCGTACTTTCTTGAAGAATACAAGGTTAAGAACTTCTGGTATATCAATTCCTGTATCTAGCATATCTACGGATACAGCAATTTGTGGCATCTTATCCTTAGTACTAAAGTCGTCTATAAGCGTATCTACATAGTTAATGCTATAATCGATCTGCTTGATAAAATAAGAACCATACTCCTTATAAAGAACATTAAATCGTTCAACAATAGCTTGTGCATGTCGGCTGCTCTTAGCAAAGATAATTGTCTTCCCAAGCTTATCGCCACCCTCTACTCGCAAGCCTTTTCCCATAAGTTCATAAAGCACCATATCTATTGTATTAGCATTAAAGAGCCAGTCATTAATGGCACTGCTTGATACGATATCATCTACAGTCTCATCATCTTCGAAAGTTTTCTCAAACTCATCTTTTTCCTCTTCACTTAGTTCATCATAGTGAATACCCTCTTCCATAATCTTTGATTTCACTTCTATGGTATGATAATCTACTAAGTACTCATCTTCTACTGCTTTTTCAAGCTCATAGGCAAAGGTTGGTACTTGGTTTGGTAGTTCAAATATATCATAGGTATTTTTATCTACTTCATCTTTTGGTGTAGCTGTAAGCCCTAGAAGCATCGCATCAAAGCATTCAAATATATCTCTATACTTCTTGTAAATACTTCTATGACTTTCATCAATAATGATGAGATCAAAGTGAGCAGGAGTGAAAAGCTTCTTCCCATCTTTTCGCTTAGTATCATCTATAGCATTCATCATCGTTGGGTAAGTAGAGAAGATCATACGTGCCTGCTCTGGATTATCCTTGCTATCTAGTAGGTTGCATAATGTAAGACTAGGGAGCAAATTGCTAAAGTTATTCTTTGCTTGCTTTACAAGCGCCTTACGGTCTGCTAAAAAGAGGATATTCTTCACATGGTTATGGCTCATGAGTACATCTACAATAGAGATGGCTGTTCTTGTCTTGCCACTTCCTGTAGCCATTACAAGAAGCATCTTTCTATGTTTTGTATCCACCGCATCACATACAGCCATAATCGCTTCTTTTTGATAGTATCGGTTAGATATATGATCATTAATCTCTACATTTTCAAAAGATACTTTTGTATTTCTACGATCCACTATAAGCTGCAACTCATCTTTAGTGAAAACACCTGCTACACGTCTCACAGGATACCCTTCTGCATCATTGGTGTAGTTGATCTCAAAGCCATTGGTTGTAAAGATAAGAGGTCTTTGTCCATATTGATTTTGCAAGCAATCTGCATAGAGCTTCGCCTGCTGTGAGCCTACCATTGGATCTTTGCCAGACTTCTTCGCCTCTACTACAGCAAGTGGCTTACCATTATTACCATAAAGCACATAATCTACATAGCCTGTCCCCGTAGCATTAGGCATTCCCTCTACTAGTACTTCTATCCTACAGTCCTTATCCATTTCCCAACCTGCTAATTTCAGCTCTATATCTATATACTTCTTACGTGTCTCAACTTCACTGATCTTGTCAACTTCAAAGTCATTAGTTGCTGTCTGTGTCTTTCTTTGCTCTGTCATAGCCTGACGTAAGTCTTCATTTTCTTTACGAATCTCTTCAAGACGCTTGTCCTTGCTGCTTAACCTCTCATAGAGATCCTGTAATTCCTGTGGTCTGGTACGCTTTTCTTCGCCTGTTAACAGAATACTTTCATCAAACTCACCACAGGTATACTCATCTGCATAGCAATAATCAATCCATCTTACAACCTCATGAAGATTTCTAAGCGAAAGGACTGCTTCATCTCTTGTAATATTGGCATTGGTATGAACAGCAGTATTGCCCAGTCTAATGGTGTATTTAATAAGTGGAAATAATTTAGGCTCTATAATTTGTCTAAAAGTAGGTTCATGAATAAGACTTGATATATTGTCTTGATAAGGTACAGTCAGATCATTATCAAAACTATATACCCACTTCACCGCAAGCTCTACCGCACGTCTGGATAGAATCGCACACGTGGCTGGAGAAACTAGCAGACTCTTCTCTGCTTCTACTGCACTACTTACAAAACTCTCAAATGTATCTTTTGGTTTTAAAAAGTCAAAGTTTGTACACATCACACTTCCCCCTTCTTCACTTTCTATAATCTATTTTCTAATTCTTCAATCCTTGGCAAAGTCCCTTTTAATTTTTTGGGCACATGCTCATATAGTCTATACTCGATTGATCTTGTTCGGTCTTTACTAACTCATCGACATTCACTATCTCTTTCATTCATTTCTTCTCATATTGTGTACTTCTTCTACTGTTAACCCTGTTTTTCTTGCAATCGTTTCATCATCTAAGATATCCAACAAGTTTTTTGCAAGCTTATATTTTTCTTGCTGTATTCCACGTGCCATTCCTTGTTCTAGTCCACGTTCTAGTCCACGTTCCAACCCTGATCTATATATATTTGCACGTTCATGTTCTGCATACTCTCTTGCTTTGTATAATGCGATTGTCTTTGGATCGCTCCTTAGGTATTCTAACTTATTTTCTTCCTTCTTGATTGCTGGCTCTATTTCCCCCATCTCCTACAACACCTCCTGTTGAAGTTATTCTCTAACTCTACTAAACTCTGTTCCATGTCAAATTTCAATTTATCGACTTGTTGCACGAACTCAGCAAACTGGTTTTGAAGTTCAATTGGCGGCAGCAAGACATCTAACTCTTTTATCTCTTTCAAATGCAAATGTCGTATTGAAATACCCTTAGAACCCGTTCTAATTTTTCTTTGTAATGAATCACTTTTAATCATTTCACAAATAAACCGTACATTCACCAGCTCTTTCTTAAACTTTAACACCGCAAGGCTTTCGAATATTCCTAGCTTTTCATCAGTATTTAAAACTACTGGCATTCCTATAGAACCACTCTTAGATAAGAGTAAATCCCCCTGTTCAAGTTGACACCTCTTTTGTATTTCTAAATACTCTTCTTCTGAAATATACTTTGTATTACTCAAGTCAACCGTCCCAGTCTTAATGTCCTTAGCAGAAATAAATTTTACCCCTTCTGATAGATAGTTTGGAGTTTTATGTGTTCCATCTGTAATTTTATTGCATATATCATTCATTTTGGTTTTATCCCAGTTATAGGGGTTCTTATCTAAGTCGCCAAACATCTCTATAAATTGGGATTTGCTTCTTTCACTTATCCTATATATTTTTGATGGGCAAGTTTTACATTATTTTGGTTAACCATAGCATATTGTAATGTCGTATCTATCTTAGTATGCCCTAGCAACACTTGTACTTGCTCTATAGGCATCCCCTTATCAATAGCTTTTGTAGCCAATGTCCTGCGAAATTTATGTGGATGTACATGTGATATGTTCAGTGTTTTTCCTAGTTCTCTTAATCTAATCTCTATCCCACTAATATGCAAACGTTTATAAGGTGCATTCAGTGATACAAACAACGCTAAATTATCATCTTTTCTCTTGTATGATAATTACGAAGTAGTTATCATACGTCTCCCTTCTTTTTATTGTGGCTATAATACATTCAGATACTGTGGAACTTTTGATTTTTCCCTGTAGCTTTGACTACTTAACCGGAGTGTATTGCCGCTAC
>JBOGBZ010000119.1:0-15902 GCA_051656485.1 Cellulosilyticaceae bacterium | reverse complement strand
GTAACAAAGCAACTGGACAAATTAAGCATCTAATTTTTGGTTAAATGTATTAAAGGTTATAAATTATAGGGATAGTCTACCCTAAAATTTATACCATATTTATCCATATTAAATTTAATAATTAACTAGCACATGTCGTTATAATATGCCTTGTCTATCTCTTTTCTTAAGCTGAAAAGTTGTAATGGCATTAATGGATACATCTGCTTCTCTCTTAGTTCTTCACCTGTATATTCCCAGTACTTCATGACATCTACTGTATAGGTAACCTCTTGCTGATCAGGGAAGATAATTTTAAGTACCAAGCTATCATTAATGCTTTTATTCTCCTCAAAAAAGATTACCTTTTGCTTCGGAAAATAAATTGTACGTATATCCGATAAGCTCTCCTTTTCTAACCGAGATTGCTCCTTGCCCTTTTTAAATCCATATTCAAACATTCTGATGACCATAGTATTATCGTTTTTAGTCTGAAATTCTATGTGGTAACTTACTTTATTAACATCTCTGCTGAGTAGATCAAAAAAGATATCACCTCTTAGTATACCTAAGCCATCCTCTACAAATTCATTGTTACTTACAGCTAGCTCTACTTCACCTATTTCAAAATCTTCTTCAAATATACCATTCAAAAGTTTCACTAAGACTTGATTTGAAGTAGAAAACAAGAACTTTAAGACTTCATCCAACTTAACTTTTTCCTGGTCCATTGCTCTCACCACCTCTCCAGCAACATTATACTCTATCTAAGACTCTTTTAAAAGCCTCGTAACGGATATAGAGTAACTGGCTTTCATTGACACTTGCTGAGATGACTTCTCTGTATTCGACTTCCCCTGTCCAACATCCTTCATTAATTAATATCCCCCGATATACGCAAGGTATATATCGTCTTTTTTATGTGCTATCTTATAGGTACTTGCACACGCTTATCCATCTGATAACTTTCTCCAGTGTCATCTAACAAGAAGTATGCAATATCTTCTTTCTTACAATCTTCATAGTAGATTTCAAACTGTTCCATCCCATAGGATTGTTTTTCTCCCCTCTTGATTGTCCCATCTTTTAATTCCAATGTTAAATACGCATGATTTTGCATTGGTGCTAATGCAACTTGTACGCTGACACCATCACCCTTATTTTCTACACTTTCGATACGATAATCCCCAACATTTTCTCTCTTAATGATTAGCTGCTCTTCATAAGGTATAGTTACTACACGTTCTTCTGGTATCCAGTCATTTTCTGGTAACGGTATGACACTTGGCACAATAGCTATCCATTCTGGCATCATATCAGGCACACTGAACTCCAAGTGCCATTGGTAAATTTGCTCTTTTGTCAAACTACACCCTCCATTTCCAGGCACATAGACTTGTCCTAGATTATCAATAAGGGTAAAATTTGCACTATATTTCTCAAAGAGTACCTCATCGATCTCAAAAGGTGCTTCCATCGTAAGATAGGTCCTTAAGGGTGTAAACCCTATCTCTTGAATCTTAATCATTTCTAACTCTGGCATATCAAACTTCAATGATTCATCTACTGCTACCACATGACTAAATGGTGTTGTATGCTTCATAACATCCGTTTCAAACTTCCAATTCCCTTTTAACTCAAAATCTATTTCATCTCTGCTTTCAAATTCAGTGATGTGAATCTTAAGCTTGAATGCTTCTGGTAATAGTTGATGGCTTCTATATAACTTTTCTCCTTTATAGGTATAATCATCTATATATTCTCCTCCACCCGCTGACTGGTTCGACTTCAACTCTTCTCCATCAATTTCAATTTTTTCCTCTATCCATATAGCATTATAAAACACTTCCTCTACCTCTTTGAGAGGCTTATCATAACTTCTTAATGTGTAGGTATAACCAATTTCTCTTTGGTCACAAAAGACTTCTTCAATGGTCATTTCAATATTTTTATCTATGACTACCATTTGTTTGGGTTCTGCAAATTTTTCATACACTGTTCCTTTGAAAAGGGTTTCATTCAAGCTTGAAAAAACTTGATAGAATGGCGTTCCTTTGGCCCATGTAGGATTGCATATACCTGATATACCTACTCCCACTACAATTCCTATGAAAAGAAGGGCATACTTCCATTTATAATGGGATTGCATAGTGCTACTCTTTGTTTCTAAACATTGTGCATATGCTCCATCCATCTTTTTTCTTACTCTATCTGTTAGTGTTAGCTCATCTTTCAAATCCATTAATGCTTGTTCTAATACCTTCTCTTCGTTCATAGCTTCCTCCTTCTAACTGCTTTTTTAATCTATCCTTCGCATAGTATAACCTTGACCGAACAGTTCCTACTGGGATTTGCAAAACACTTGCTACTTCTTCATAAGTACAGTCTCCAAAATAATAAAGTACAAGTGGCTCTTTATATTTTTTAGGTAACATTTCAATGACTTTATGTAAGTCCATCTCTCCCTCTATATCTCGCCTTTGAGTCAACTCTATAACATCTTGCACACATGCAAAAAACTTTCTTTTCTTATAAATACGCGTGGATTCATTAATCGTAATACGTAAAAGCCATGTTTTAAAGTATTGCTTTTCTTTCACATGACTCATTCCCTTGTAGGCACGTAAAATAGTTTCCTGCACTGCATCCTCACAATCTTCCTCATGCTTCAAGATCCCTCTTGCCACTCTATACATCTCCTGCTCATAGTTCTTGATTAATTCAATACATTCATCATCTGTCCATTCATTCATCTGCATTTTTGTTCCTCCCTTCATCTTATTAGACCTGTTCTTATTGCAAATAGTTCAAAATTAATTTTTATTTTTATAAAAAGATTAAGGCAAGGCGAAATCAATTTTTTCACCTTGCCCTAATCCTTTTATTATTCAATTTTTTCCCTTAATCTTTTGCAGCTACTGCTATCTTATAATTTCTTATCATCAATACTCATTAAGTAGCTTTCAATCTCTTCAATAATAGAGCTTACACAACCTTCTTCAAATGGTGATTTCATATTACCTGCTTTGATAAAGCCTAGGAATGATAAGGTACCACCTTTATCGCAGATATTTAAGTAGTCTTGCCATCCTGTCACTCGGTCTTCATTCATCTTCTTCCAGAATTGGAGTGAGCAGATTTGTGCGAGTGTATAGTCGATGTAGTAGAATGGTGTCTTGAAGATGTGTCCTTGCTTATACCACCATGCCCCACGCTCTAGGATTTCACATCCTTCGTAGTTTTTGTGTGGTAAGAATTTCTTCTCTAGATTTCTCCATGCTTCTTTACGTTCTGCTGGTGTCGCTTCTGGGTTTTCATATACGAAGTGTTGGAAGGCATCTACGACTACCCCATATGGGATAAACTTGATGGCTCCGCCTAAGTGAGTATACTTATATTTGTCTGTATCTTTTCCGAAGAACTTCTCCATCCATGGCCATGTGATGAACTCCATACTCATTGAGTGGATCTCTGCACTCTCGTATGTAGGCCAAGCAAGGTTTGGTATGCCAATATTTCTTGATTGGTACACTTGGAAAGCATGACCTGCTTCGTGTGTAAGGACATCTACATCTCCTGCTGTGCCATTGAAGTTAGAGAAGATAAATGGTGATTTGTAACCATCCATGAAGGTACAGTACCCACCTGCTTGCTTCCCTGGCTTTGTTTCTAGATCCATCAGTTCATGCTCTGTCATATACGCGAAGAATTCTTTTGTCTCTGGTGCAAGTTCTTCGTACATCTTCTTTCCATTTTCTAAGATAAAAGCTGCATCTCCTTGTGGTGTTGGATTCCCTGTCGTAAACTCGAAGTTCGCATCGAAGTAACGAAGTGTATCTAATCCTAGTCTTTCTTGCTGACGTGCATAAAGTGTATTTGCCACTGGCACGATATAATCAAGTACTTGCTGTCTAAAGTTAGCTACCATATCTTTATTGTAATCTGTACGTTTCATACGTTTATAGCCATACTCGACATAGTTTTCCATACCTAATTTCGTAGCTATGGTATGACGTACTTTTACCATCTTATCAAAGATATCATCGATCTTCTCTTCATTTTCTGCAAAGAATCCATTCACAAGATTACTTGCCTTCTCACGCACACTACGGTCTTCTGATAGTGCGAATGGTCCCATACCTGATAAGTTGTAAGTCTTACCTTCAAATTCAATCTGTGCACTTGCAATCAGTTTATTGTACTCTGTAATAAGTTTATTTTCTTCTTTCATTTCTTCTACAATCTCTGGTGAGAAAGTATCTAGGTCGTTTTGCATCACATCAAAGTACTGCTTGCTAAATACTTCTTCTAGCTCACTTCTGTAAGCTGACTCAAGTAGTGCTTTCTTAAATGCTGTGGTTGCTTCTTCATAAAGTGGTAAATACTCATCCCAGTATGTACTTTCTTCTTCATAGAATTTATCATTCGTATCAATGGTATAACGTACATACATCAGGTTGTATTGTGTATCTACTTCATTGATTAACTGATGGATCTCATGTACAAGTGCTATTTGGCCCTCAGCTGTGTCAGTATTTTTGAACACTTCCATCTTATCTTGAAGTTGTATTTTGAAGTTTTCATAATCTGGTCTTGCATAAATAAAATCTTTAAATTTCATATTGCTACCTCTCTCTACTTAAAATGATTTTCTTTATTTACATAATTTCTTTTGTTTTATTTTAATATATTTTTAAACAAATGTATATGCTTAAAACAAAAAAAAGAAGAAAGGCAACACAATAACTTCATCATGTTTGGCGGAGTAAAAAAAGTTGTATTTTTCTTGAATTATGATAATCTATAATTGAATGAAACTACTGTGGTGCTGACAGCTATCCGCTGTCTCTGGCGATTCGGTCTGATAGGAAGGATGAATCGCCGTATTGTAGCTTCGATATCATAGGTTGGCTCAAACCTCCTGTGCTTGAAAAAGTGCAGACAAATCCGAGTTGCCTGTGTGAAATTGACCTAGAGGTAGTACTTCAGGTCTTTTTCTTTTATAGACGTTTTTTGCGTGATGGACATGCTGAAGTTATACATCATTTTCTCTTTCTCTCTTTGAGAACGCCAAGTCTTTACTAAGCATCCCTTGATTATCTTCAGTTTCCATCTGTACTTCCTCAAGGCGACCTAAATATTTAGTTATCTGCTTTCCTTGTAATTCATTTGAGTTGTTCAAAGTTGAAAATCTCCTTAATGTTCAGTCCTTCCTAAATGGTGTTAACCCCATCTATCTGCCACATGTACAGTATATACTTTCGGATAGTTTTGGGCTTTGGTTTGTTGCACAACCTTACCCAGTATATACCTGCCTCAAATGTGATTTCTGTACGTCAGACCAGAGTTTTGCCGCCGACTTCCTTCAGATTCCACCTCCCGATGGACACCCTTGTCTTAAGCTATGCACTTGGATATTTAAAGGCATTCTAGATGCAATGTCTTAACTTAATGACATTGAACCCGCTCTGTCCTTTCTTTTTATTCCAAGTAATAATATACAGAAGAATTAATTGTGTACAATTTAATAAAGATTTGTTATAATTCAATCTATATTGTTTTACAAAGGGGAGTTAGTATGTTTTTAAAGAAAATATGTTTATGCAGTCTTTTTGTATTATGTCTAAGTTTATGTGTAGGTTGTGGGCGTATTAAACCGTCCATCGAAGATCAGCCAACTCAAGAATCAAATCAACAAGTAGACACTACCTCTTCATTAGTATCTGCATCCGCTACTAATGAAGAAGTAAAAAAAACTATCAAACCATCTGGAGAAAATCATTTTGCTACAATGCCTCTCGATGAAGTCTTTTTTGATTTAGATAATGATAAACCTTATATTGAAGGGGTTTATCCAGAGGTTGATTTTGCCTTGGATTTACTCACACGCTATCTTAATAACGACGAATCTATCTATGATTCTCTCGTATGGGCTTATAATGATAGCTTTACTGCTATTGAACCTATCTCTGCCGACGCTAAGAAGGATCTCGTCAACGATTTAAAAGCTTGGAAAAGCGAACTAGCAATAGATGAATCTGCTTCTATCAAAACCACAATCGATGCCATCCAATTCAAGGGCTATGATTTTGTTTTTAATGAGGGTATCTATCTCGCGCTAACACTTAAGATCTCTCCTGAGGGAAATAATAATACCTTCTGGCATAGTTATGCTGTTCATGTCTTCGAGAGAGATGGGGAATTTGTAAGCTTTATTTTTTCTTCTAATTATAGGACCGTGTAATTCATATTCTGGATTTAGAATATGAGACATAAAAAAGGAATGCTGTGCAATAACAATGTCATTAAGTTAGTGTTTTAAACATGAAATCCAGATTTTTTAGCAATTAGGCTAAGACTTCTGGATTTTTACTTTGCAGCAATAGCATTTTTAAGGCAACACACTAACTCCATCATGTTTGTCGGAGTAAAAAAAGTAACTCTTTAGTTTATTTGCGTATGTATTCATCAGAACACCTCCCTCAACGAGGGGCTTCGTCACAAATTTTCTTGATTTTGTCAAGATTTTTTCCAAAAAAATATCCAAGTACTTGTAATTAGTACTTGGATATTTGAAGGCATTCTAGATGCAATGTCTTAACTTAATGACATTGCATAACAACTTTCTCGTTGTCATCCTTCTCTTCTTTTTTATTGTAAGTTAAAGAATGAGCTAAGCCCTCTAAATTCAGCTACATCGTCTAACTCTTCTTCAATACGAAGAAGTTGGTTGTACTTAGCCACACGGTCAGATCTTGCAGGTGCTCCTGTCTTGATTTGTCCAGCGTTGACAGCTACTACGATATCAGCAATGGTTGCATCTTCTGATTCACCAGAACGATGAGAAATAACTGCTGTATAACCTGCACGGTTAGCCATTTCGATAGCGTTGAAGGTCTCTGTAAGGGTACCGATTTGGTTAACTTTGATAAGGATTGAGTTACCAACACCTTTTGCGATACCTTTTTCGAGGATGCTTGTATTGGTTACAAATAAGTCGTCACCTACAAGTTGTATACGGCCGCCAAGCCTTTCAGTAAGGAGTTTCCAACCTGCCCAGTCTTTTTCTCCTAGACCGTCTTCTATTGAAATAATAGGGAATTTGTTTACAAGGTCTTCGTAGTAATCTACCATTTCTTCAGATGTACGTACAATCTCTGTACCTTTCATCTTACTTTCACCCTTGAAGTAGTACTTGCCATCTGCATCATTGTAAAGCTCAGATGCAGCTGAGTCCATAGCTATACGCATATCTTTGCCTGGCTCATAGCCTGCTTTCTTGATAGCTTCTACGATAAGTTCTAATACTTCCTCTGAAGTTGCAAGGTCTGGTGCGAAACCACCCTCATCACCTACACCTGTTGCAAGACCTTTGCCATTAAGTACTTTCTTAAGTGTGTGATACACTTCACAGCACATACGTAGGGCTTCTTTGAAAGAGCTTGCTCCTACTGGCATAATCATAAATTCTTGAAGGTCTACTGTATTGTCCGCATGCTCGCCACCATTGAGGATATTCATCATCGGTACTGGAAGCACTTTTGCATTGAACCCTCCTAGGTATTGATACAATGGCATGTTCAGTGCTTTTGCAGCTGCTTTTGCTACTGCCATAGATACGCCTAGTATCGCATTAGCACCTAATTTTTCTTTGTTACCTGTGCCATCTAAGTCTATCATTAATTTGTCTATAGCCGCTTGGTCAAGTGCATTCATACCGATGACTTCTTCTGCTATGACATCATTGACGTTTGCCACAGCTTTTTGAACACCTTTACCTAGATATCTGTCGTTATCGCCATCACGAAGTTCGATAGCTTCTAGTTCTCCTGTTGAAGCACCAGATGGTACGATAGCTCGCCCTACGAAATCACCTTCGACTACGACTTCTACCTCTACGGTAGGGTTTGCGCGTGAATCTAAAACTTCTCTTGCAAATACATCTAAAATTTCAATATAACCTTTCATGCCGTATAACTCCTTTCAACATCCATCTTAATCAAATTTTAGTATTACCAACTTCTAGTGAATCATACCGTCAATTTATTTATTCTTTATTCAAAGGCTCTCTTTAAATATGTACGCACGTTTTCATTTTTTAGACATGTCGTTTTAATTCCTGGATTTTGGGCACAAAAAAAAGTGGCCGTCGCCACTTTTCGGTGTACTCACCGCTACCTTTGTTTGCAAATTCTTCGATCAGGATAGCGATTTTCCACGCCACCTCACTCCCTCAAGTGTGGTGGCTTTATTCAATACATGTATTATTGGTGTGTTGCTTTAAAACTTATCTAAAACTTATTTTACTAGAAGTGACTCGCCCGTCATTTCTACTGGCTTCTCCATGTCCATCATCTCAAGCATTGTTGGGATGATATCAGCAAGTTTTCCGCCTTCTTTAAGTGTTACGCCCTCTTTGTAGTTTACAAGTACAAATGGTACTGGATTCACTGTATGAGCTGTGAAAGCTTCATGTGTTTCGTAGTCTTCCATTTGTTCTGCATTACCATGGTCTGCACAGATAAATGCAGTACCGTTTGTTTCTTCGATTGCCTTAATCACTTGCCCTACTGCTTTGTCTACTGCCTCAACAGCAGCGATTGCGGCTTTGACATCACCTGTATGGCCTACCATATCAGGGTTTGCAAAGTTACAGATGATCACATCGTACTTCTCAGAACGGATAGCTCCCTCAAGCTTATCTGCTACTTCGAATACGCTCATCTCTGGTTGAAGATCGTATGTTGCTACCTTTGGTGATGATACAAGTACACGGTCTTCACCTTGGTATGGATCTTCTACACCGCCGTTGAAGAAGAATGTAACGTGTGCATACTTCTCTGTCTCAGCGATACGAAGTTGAGTCTTGCCATTGTTTGCAAGGAACTCACCAAATGTATTTGTTAATGTTTGAGCTGCGAAAGCAACTTCTTTGTTTGAAATAGTTACATCGTATTGTGTGAATGTCACAAATACTGTGTTTAAGCGTGTTCTTTCGAATCCTTGGAACTCATCATCACAGAATGCACGTGTCATTTCACGGGCACGGTCTGGACGGAAGTTGAAGAAGATTACTGAATCGCCATCTTGGATAGATGTTACTTGACCATCTTTTTCGATTACTGTTGGAAGTACGAACTCATCGTTTACTTCTTTAGCATAAGAATCAGCAACAGCTTGAACTGGATCTGCTGCTACTTCACCAGCACCATTTGCCATTGCATCGTAAGCTTTTTGTACACGATCCCATCTGTTGTCACGGTCCATCGCGTAGTAACGACCAGATACTGTAGCTACTTCACCTACACCGATTTCATCCATCTTCGCTACAAGCGCTTCCATGAAAGCTTTTGCAGAAGCTGGAGGTGTGTCACGACCATCTAAGAAAGCATGAACGTATACTTTTGTAAGTCCACATTTCTTTGCCATCTCAAGTAAGCCGTAAAGGTGTGTATTGTGGCTATGTACGCCACCATCTGATAAAAGACCCATTAAGTGAAGGGCTTTATCATTTTCTTTTGCATTGTTCATTGCAAGTGCAAGTGCTTCATTGTCGAAGAAGTCTCCATCTGCAATTGATTTTGTGATACGAGTAAGCTCTTGGTATACAGTACGACCAGCGCCCATATTTAAGTGACCTACTTCTGAGTTACCCATTTGTCCATCTGGAAGACCTACTGCCATACCACTTGCAAGACCTGGTACAGTTGGGTATTTTGCCATAATAGCATCAAGATTTGGTTTGTTCGCCATTGCGATTGCATTGGCTTCGTTCTTCTCATTAAGACCAAATCCATCTAGGATTAATAGTAAGTTTGTTTGTTTCATAATAGCCGACTCCCTTATTCTTAGTAGTTAACGATAGAAACAAATTCTTCTTTAAGACTTGCGCCACCTACTAAACCACCATCGATGTTACCCATGTTGAATAACTCGTTAGCGTTACCACCGTTTACAGAACCGCCGTATTGTACACGTACTTCGTCTGCAACTTCTTGGCCATATACTTCTGCAACTACTTGACGGATAGCAGCACATACTTCTTCAGCTTGTTCTGAAGTAGCTGTTCTACCTGTTCCAATAGCCCAGATTGGTTCGTAAGCGATTACTACTTTTTTAGCATCTTCTGGTTTTACATCTTTAAGAGCGATTTTTGTTTGAAGACGAACGAGGTCGATTGTTACACCTTGCTCTCTTTCTTCTAAGCTTTCACCTACACATACAAGTGGGATTAAGCCGTGCTCGATAGCTTTTAATGTCTTTTTGTTTACTGTTTCATCTGTCTCAGCGAAGTATTGTCTTCTTTCTGAGTGACCGATTACTACATATTTTACGCCAAGCTCTGTAAGCATTGTTGGAGCGATCTCACCTGTGTATGCACCATTTTCTTCAAAGTGCATGTTTTGAGCACCTACACCGATATTTGTGCCTTTTACAGCTTCAAGTACAGCTGGAAGACATACGTATGTTGGACATACTACTACTTCTACTTCGTTTGAGTTGATTTTATCTTTAAGAGAGTTGATAAGTTCTACAGCTTTAGCTGGAGTCATGTTCATTTTCCAGTTACCTGCAACGATTTTTTTACGCATAGTTGAATCTCCTTTAAAATGGTTTTATTTGTATTGAAAGACACAAGCAAGCCTAGGGAGGTCGTACCACCTTAGGCTCACTGTAAGTTATTTATTAATTATTTACTGCATCCACAGTTGCATCCGCAACCTTTGTTGTCTGCTGCAGCTACACCTGGAAGTTCTTTACCTTCTAAGAACTCAAGTGATGCACCACCACCTGTTGAGATGTGGCTCATTTTGTCAGCGAAACCAAGACGTTTAACAGCGTTTACAGAGTCTCCTCCACCTACTACTGTTGTAGCACCTTCAAGGTTAGCTACTGCGTCACATACTGCTAATGTACCAGCTGCGAAGTTTTCGAATTCGAATACGCCCATTGGTCCATTCCATACAACTGTTTTTGCACCATCAAGTGCACCTTTGTAAAGTTCGATTGTTTTTGGTCCGATATCGAATCCTGACCAACCAGCTTCGATTGTTTCTACTACTGCTCTCTCTGTATCGTTAGAGAACTCTTTACCTACTAAGTGGTCAACTGGAAGAAGAAGCTTAACGCCTTTTTCTTCAGCTTTCTTAACCATTTCTAAAGCGTAATCCATTTTGTCTGCTTCAAGAAGAGAGTTACCAACTTCTTGACCTTGAGCTTTAAGGAATGTGTACGCCATACCACCACCGATGATAAGTGTATCTACTTTTTCAAGAAGGTTGTTGATAACAGCGATCTTGTCAGATACTTTCGCACCACCAAGGATAGCTACGAATGGACGAACTGGGTTTTCTACAGCTTCGCCTAAGAATTTGATTTCTTTTTGCATTAAGTAACCAACTACGTTTTGTGCACAACATTTTGTAACACCTACGTTTGAACAGTGTGCACGGTGAGCTGTACCGAAAGCATCGTTTACGAATACTTGGTTTTCGCAAAGTGCAGCAAGTTCTTCAGCATACTTCACAGCAGCTTCGTCTTTACCGTATTTTGTTTCTTCTGCACGGTAACGTGTGTTTTGAAGTAATAATACTTCGCCATCTTTAAGTTCAGCAGCCACTTTTTGTGTCTCTGGACCTGTAACAACAGCATCATCTACGAACTTAACTTCTACGCCAAGTCTTTCTGTAAGTGCAGCTGCAACTGGAGCTAAAGAAAGCTCTGGTTTAGCTTCACCTTTTGGTTTACCAAGGTGTGAGCAAAGGATAACTTTTGCACCTTGTTCTAATAATTTTTTGATTGTTGGAAGTGCACCATCGATACGGTTGTAGTTTTGGATAACACCTTCTTTTAATGGAACGTTGAAGTCACAACGTACTAATACTTTTTTGCCTTGAAGATCTTTTAAATCTTCTACTGTTTTTTTGTTTAACATTGTAAATCTCCTTTCGAAATTATCGTTATGTTTTTTGGCTTTTGTAAAAAAAGTAAAGAGGGCCCGGCCCTATAATCTAAGTACAAGACCGGACCCTCTTAGGATCTTATTAATAAATCTATTAATGAGAATTACTTGCTAAGTTCAGCGAAGTATTTGATTGTTCTAACCATGTTGCTTGTGTATGAGTTTTCGTTGTCATACCAAGAAACAACTTTAACTAAAGATTTTTCTCCAAGAGCTGTTACTTTAGTTTGTGTAGCATCGAATAATGAACCGTATGTGCAACCGATGATATCTGTTGATACTAATTCTTCTTCTGTGTAACCGAATGATGGTGTAGCAGCAGCTTTCATTGCAGCGTTGATTTCTGCAGCTGTTACTGATTTGTCAACTACAGCAACTAATTCTGTTAAAGAACCTGTTGGAACTGGTACACGTTGTGCAGCACCGTCTAATTTACCAGCTAATTCTGGGATAACAAGACCGATAGCTTTAGCAGCTCCTGTTGAGTTTGGAACAATGTTACAAGCAGCAGCACGAGCTCTTCTTAAGTCACCTTTAGAGTGAGGACCGTCAAGTGCCATTTGATCACCTGTCCAAGCATGGATAGTTGTCATGAAACCTTTTTCGATTGTTCCTAATTTGTTTAATGTGTCAGCCATTGGAGCTAAACAGTTTGTTGTACAAGATGCAGCAGAGATGATTGTGTCATCAGCTGTTAAGATGTTTTCGTTAACACCGAATACTACTGTTGGAAGGTCATCGCCAGCTGGAGCTGAGATAACAACTTTCTTAGCACCTGCATCGATATGTGCTTGAGATTTAGCTTTAGATACATAGAAACCTGTACATTCAAGTACTACGTCTACTCCAAGCTCTCCCCATGGAAGATCTGCAGCGTTTCTTTCTGCGTAGATCTTAATTTCTTGACCATCAACTACGATAGCATCTTCTTTAGCTACTACAGTATCGCCTTTAGCGTATCTACCTTGAGCTGAGTCATATTTTAATAAGTGTGCTAACATTTTTGGGTTAGTTAAGTCGTTGATTGCTACTACTTCATATCCTTCAGCACCAAACATTTGTCTGAATGCAAGACGTCCAATACGTCCAAAACCATTGATTGCTACTTTTACAGCCATGATTAAGTCCTCCTTAAAATAACTAAATAATTTTGTTTTATATACAATCGCTTTTCTTAGTATGTACTTAAAGAGCGAATTGATACCATTGTAGATTTTTCCAGTTTAAAGCTGGCTGGCTTTTAATAGGCCTTCTGCCAAAACGATAGGTTTTGGTATATGTAAAGCTACTTCTAAGTCAAGATGAATGTTATCTGTATACTAGACAACTCGTCCTTTTTTACAGCATCACCAAAACCCATTATCATCATATCTGATTTTATTAGCTTTTGCAATGTTTTTTCAAAGCCTCTTTTATTTTAAACGTTTCTAAACATTTTTTCAAGACATTATTAAAATTTTAACAATTTTTAGCTATTCCACAAAAAAAACTGCCCAAATGGACAGTTTTTTATATACCATAACTTATTTCATTCCATGCATCGGCTCACCGGATACAAAAATCTTTTTGTCATCCATTACCGTGTTTGCTACATTGGATGCATGATCTGAGATACGCTCTAGATTACTAATAGCATCTAAGTAAACAACACCTGCCATAGAACTACATTTATTTTCTGCTAAACGCTGGATATGTTTTGAACGAAGTTCTTCTTCCATCTTATCCACTTGCTGTTCCATATCAGGAACACGTTTTGCAATATTTCTATCATCAAATTCTTGAGCTTGAATAGACGTTTCAAAACACTCAATAGCCATATTACTCATGCTACTTAATTCTTCTTTTGCAAGTTCTGAGAACTCCACATCATCACGAATAAGGATTTGTGCAAGCTCTGCTAGATTTTCTGCATGATCACCCACACGTTCAATATCACTTACTGAGTGGAATAATCCTGTAACGACACCATGTTCTGCTTCTGAAAGCGCTACATTGGATAGCTTAATAAGATAGTGGTTAATACCATGTTGTAACTTATTAATGACTTTTTCTCTTTCAAATACTTCTTGTATTTTCTTCTCGTCTTTTGTTAAAAGTGATTCACTGGCAATCTTCGCATTTTGAGCTGCCATTTCACCCATACGTACCACTTCTTTAATTGCATTTTGTACAGCAAAAGAAGGTGTCTCTAAGATACGTTCGTCTAAGTGTTGTAATTCACTTTCGTTAAGTTCTTCTTTACCAGATACGATTTTTTCTGCTAAGTATACAATACCACCTGCAAATGGGAATAACATAACTGTGTTAAGTACATTGAAGATTGTATGTGCGATACTGATTTCTGTTCCTGTGATGAGTTGCTCACCAAAGGCCGGTATAATCCATGTAAAGCTTACCATTGCTACGATAGCAAATACCACTGATCCTATAACGTTGAATAAGAAGTGGATAATAGCTGCACGTTTACCGTTTTTAGTTGCACCAATACTTGAAAGCATAGCTGTAACTGTTGTTCCGATATTTTGTCCTAAAATGATGTAAATGGCTGTATTCCAAGGTACAAGTGATGCCATTGCCAATGTTTGTAGAATCCCTACTGATGCTGATGAACTTTGGATAACTCCTGTTACAATCGCTCCTGTAAGTATCCCAAGTATTGGATTTTTACCGAGTACAATGAATAAATCTTGTACTTGTGGCAGTTTTGAAATAGGCTTTACTGCATCGCCCATTAAATCAAGACCTAAGAAAAGTACACCAAATCCAAAAATGATTTGTCCAATATCGTTCATCTTCTTTTTGTTTGAGAAGAGCACCATTATAACACCTATGATAATACATATCGGTGCAATAGTAGAAGGCTTTAAAAACTCTGCCCATTCTCCAAGTGAAACAATCCATGCTGTTACTGTGGTTCCGATATTCGCCCCCATGATAACACCAACTGCTTGTTTCAGTGACATAAGACCTGCATTTACAAATCCTACTACCATAACAGTGGTGGCTGATGAGCTTTGGATAATCGCTGTTACCCCTGCTCCTACTGCAACCCCAAGTAATGGCTTGCTTGTCAAGACGCTAAGTAAATTTTTCATACGGCTTCCGGCTGCTTTTTGCAAACCTTCACCCATGTAGTTCATACCAAAAATAAATAATCCGAACCCTCCAACAAACGCTAGAGCAATCTGAAATAAGTCAATATTTTCCATTGGTATCCTCCCATGTCGTTTTCATACAGTGCCATTTTATCATGTTATATTTTTGCAAACAAGTCTAGTTTCTAGTGGAAACGTTTTTTTATAAAAAATACACTATATTTTTTAAGTTTTTTTCTGAATAGTTCGATATACTTGCCGATTGTTTTATTATTCCCCACCGCCAACTATTGTATGATATATAAACAAAAGAAACTAAGCACTTTTGTAGAAAGCACTTAGTTTCTTTTGTTTTATATAATCGTTCCACCACCAATTACAAGGTCGTCCATGTATAAAACGACAGCTTGTCCCGGTGTGATAGCACGTTGTGGCTCTTCAAAGGTACACTTCAGTGTATCTTCTCCTACCATTTCTATTAGGCATTTTGCTGGTGTATGGCTATAACGGATTTTTGCAGTAACTTGCATTTTTCCTGGTAAAGATTCAAACGGCATGAAATTAAGCTTATTGATAACCACCTCATGAGTGAATAAATCTTCGTTATCTCCTACCACAACTGTATTGGTCTTAGGATCAATCTTAGACACAAAGACTGGCTTACCACAAGATAACCCTAAGCCTTTTCTTTGACCTATTGTATAGTGGATAATCCCTTTATGCTCACCTAGAACCTTACCTTCTTTTGTTACGAACTTACCTTTTGGCATTTTTTTGCCTGTTTCTCGCTCGATATACCCTGCATAATCATTGTCTGGTACGAAACAAATCTCCTGACTATCTGGCTTGCTTGCTACAGCTAACCC
>JBOGBZ010000118.1:0-3786 GCA_051656485.1 Cellulosilyticaceae bacterium | reverse complement strand
TTAAGCCCATACTTCTCTGAAAGTTCTTCTACAACTTTGATATTCGCTTCTTTGTCATAAAACACACCTTTACGTGCTTCGTTTTTGTAGACGATATTTTCCGCTACTGTCATGGATTCAAAAAGCATAAAGTGCTGCTGAATCATCCCGATACCACAAGCCATCGCATCAGATGGACTATGGAACACGACTTTTTTACCATTTAGCATGATATCCCCTGAATCTGGCTGTTGAAGACCATAGAGGATTTTCATAATTGTTGACTTACCTGCACCATTCTCCCCAACGATTGCTAGGATTTCACCTTGATTCAGATGAATATTAATATCGTTGTTGGCAATGACATTGTCATACGTTTTCATAATGTGCTTCATTTCTAAAAGCATTTTAATGTACCTACTTTCTGTGTGATATAAGGATGGAACTGTTGCAATGTGCCTGTTAGTTCTAGACTTTGCTTGCTACTCAGTAAAAAAGTCCTTTATGTAAGAAATGTTGGAGCGAAGTCGACCTTTTCTGGAGTAAAGGATCTTTTTTACGGGACAAGATATAAAACAAGAGCCGTTACACTATTATGCAACAGCTCCATATGAAATTTATTTATTAGATTCTTCTGGTGCTACGATTGTAAGCTCACCTGCAATAATTTTATCTGTTGCCGCTTTACCTGCCGCGATCGCTTCTTCTGTCATTACTTCTGAGTTAAGGTAGTTTGCAGATTCTGTTGTTACGTGTACAACACCAAATGCATTTTCTTTTAACCCAAGAATTTGTACGCCACCTTCTAATGTACCTGCTACATATTCATTGATGATTGTCTCCACAC
Source organism: Cellulosilyticaceae bacterium (assembly GCA_051656485.1). Lineage (GTDB taxonomy): Bacteria > Bacillota > Clostridia > Lachnospirales > Cellulosilyticaceae > JBOFDK01. The sequence goes on along the minus strand of JBOGBZ010000118.1, from coordinate 2,960 downwards.
ATGCACCTGTGTTTTTAAGAAGACCACCGATGATGTGTGCGTTGTCTGGTGTTGTTTGGTCGATACTTAAACCAGTTGTATAGATTGGTGTCCCTTTGTTTGCAAGCTCTGTCGCTGCTTGGTAAATACCAGTATTTGCACTTGCTGCTACACCACCCATGATGAAGTTTGCACCTGCAGCTTTTTGTTGCATTGCATATTCATAAGCTAAGTTTGTATCACTATATGAGTTTGTGTAGTTGTAGATAAATTTAGCTTCTGGGTTTACTGTCTTTACACCTTCTGCAAAACCATAACGGTACTTGTATGTCGCTTGGCTTTGGAAAGATGAGATGTATCCGTATACTTTTTCATTTGGGAATGCTGTACCAATCATTGTTCCAAGTACGTATGCACCCTCGGTCTCGTTGAATCCGATACTTGTTACTTTATCACTTGATGCTACTGTATCAATAACAGCATATTTTACATCTGAGTATTGCTCTGCTGCTTGGCTGAATGGGTCAGCTGCTTGCCAGCCAATACCGATTACAAGGTCATAACCTTCATTTGATGCTGCTCTTGTGTTTTCTTCCCACTGTGCAGTATCGATACATTCCATAGATGTCCATTCAAATCCATGGATTTCTGACATTTCTTTTACTTTGTTGTACGCTTGTAAGATGAACTGCTCTGTACCTACTGGATCTGAAATAAGTGCTACTTTGAACTTAGATTTTTCACCTGTTGCACCACTTGCCCCTTGACCTGTACTCTGTGCACAGCCAACAAGTGTTGTCATAAGCATTATAAGAGATAAGACATATACTATTACCTTTTTCATAATTCCCTCCTGAAAAATATTGTTGTTAGCCCTATTGTATCAATATTAGTGATTTCCAATATGACAAATGTCACAAAAAAGCCGCTTTCTTACCTATTTAACATAAATTTTACATACATTTTTTATATTTTTAGATTTAATGTTAGGACTTTAAGGTTTGCTTTTTATTTATCATAACTTATCCTTACGTTATCTTCCATATTTACATAATAATTGTTATATATTTACAGATGCCTGCATAAAAATAGAAGCTATCTCCCATGAGCTATAGCTTCTCTCGTTTTACGCTTCTCTTATCATTTAAATCGTATCTCACATCGTGGGCAATACTTCGGACTTCTTCCCTTACCCAGATATTTATTACAATGTGGGCATCTCCAATTAATCAATGTAAATACAACTAACATACCTATCAAGACAAATGGCCCATATTTATGATCACAAATATCCGTAAAGAGTATCGCCAGTACTGCTAGTATAGGAACGACAGTCTGTGCCACTGCTCTTTGCTTAAGTTTCTTTCTTATTTGTACAGCATAACCGTTGTAACTGCTAGGAAAAAGCATGCCCATCTTAATGCCTTCCTTAATTAATAACGGATAAACCCTTGATTGAAGCACCCTTCCAGGGATGTACTCTCTCATCACAATCATTGTAGTTAAGTATACTTCTCTTCCTTCCGTCAATCCATAAGGAAGCTTCTCATTAAATATAGGCTCCTCTTCTTTATTAAGACGGTCTACAACCCACTTCTTATCCAAATCCCTTAGTATTTCAATGTCTGGCAGTTCCCTATAGCTATAAATCTCATCTGCTAATGCCTCTAATACCTGTATATTTTCCTCATAATAAGGATCTGTACTATACAGAAAAACTGCTGGGCAATCATAGTTGTTATCCGCCTCATATAGCAGTGTATTCGCCATGACAAGTACACCTAATACGAGTTTGCTATCTCTTATGAGTTCTTCTCGCTGATCGAAGTTTTCATGATAACCTTTATGATACTTCGTCACCATCGGCTTATGTGTATCGAAAAACTCTGGGTATTTCTTCTTAAAACCCTTTGTTTTGCGTTCTTTATAAAACTGCTCTCTCATCTCTGTAAATCGCATAATCTCCCCCTACATTAACGATTTTCTTCCTTGATCTTATCACTCAATAATTTTAAAGCACTCTCTATCTCTCTTACCTCATCTTGTGTAAGCTTCTCAAACACTTTGCAAAAACTTTGGTTCATTTCTTTTCTAAATGCCTGTGCGAACTGTCTCCCTTTTTCGGAAAAGCTGATATAAGTATTGCGTTTATCCGTTGCCTTCTTTTCTTTCACGATGTATCCTGCTTCTTCTAGACGTTGGATACTGCCTGATACCGTAGCTTTCGCTAAAGATAATTCCCCACATATTCTAGAAAGTGTCACTTCTTTTTCATGTGCAATCACCTTGATAATCATAATCTGCTGTGGTGTAAGACCACTTTCTTTCATCTCTTGCCCTATGGTCGTATTCATCGACCCATAAATCTCTTTTATAAGCTTCACAATCTCGAAGCTTTCTCTTTCCATCTGCATATCTCATTCCCCTCTAGCCTTCTATCTTTACTGCCTTCGCTCTAAACCACCCAAGTAAAAAAGTGACGCCCCCTCCAAAAAGTGCTGTCCCAAGCCCTACATAAAATGCTGCCCAGCACAAAGGACTGATAAATTTTATAGAACGTATGGTAATTCCAAGTGTCATCATGGCTGCCATAATGATATACCCTTTTTTATCAAAGAAAGAAAAGACACATAGCTTCTCCTGTACATAATTCAAAATTCTGTCCTGATGCTTATAAGCCATCTTTCTAAAAATAAATTTATAAAAAATACTAAAAACTACTAATGCTACAATTACTGAAAGAAACTGGTATTCTCTCTGCCTAAGCACGACCTCATACCCTAGCTTCATGACCATACTCCCTGCCAGCATCCATACAATGCCACCTATTATAAATAATGTCTTCTTTGAACACCTTGGTACAAAACGACTCATATAACCACCTCTTATTAGTTCGTATACGAACTATATTTATGATTATATTATGCACCTTTTATCTAAAATGTAAAGTAGTTCATCTCATTTTTCTTAGAAAAATTTTA
>JBOGBZ010000117.1:0-5380 GCA_051656485.1 Cellulosilyticaceae bacterium | reverse complement strand
ACTTCTAACTCGCCCATAATAAGTGCCACATTTTTACGTACCTTGGCATCCTCATCTGCTAAGAGCTTGTACAAAGTATCATACTGCCCATCCAGTTCATAATATAACACGCGGTTATTTAATGGTTCTTTTATAAGCTTACGTAGTTCAATAAGGTTTTTTCTCGTATCTTCTCCGTTGGTGATTTTTTGATAAAGTGTCGTAATCATCCGTTCTCCATTCTTTCTATCTGTCTTCTCCGTACCATATCACTTTTTTAAAGTTCTAACAAGCCACCTAGCCTTGTATACGTACAGGCTCCTCATAAGTGATTCCTTTGGTATCTACTGTCATGCCTTCAATAACGATTGGTGTTTGTGGTTGGTCATTGGCGTCAGTAGCTGTCTCTTCTATGGCTCTCACAACGTCCATGCCTTTTATGACTTTACCAAACGCTGCATAGTAGCCGTCTAAATGCTCTGAAACACTTGTCATAATGAAGAACTGACTACCTGCTGAATTAGGTTCCATACTTCTTGCCATGGATAAGATACCTTCTGTATGTGGTAATACATTGAGTTTGTTATTTGCAAGGAATTCACCTTCTATGCTGTAGCCTGGTCCACCCATGCCTGTGCCTTCTGGGCATCCACCTTGTATCATGAAGTCCTGAATCACACGATGGAACGTTAAGCCGTCATAAAAGTCTTTATTCACAAGACTAATAAAGTTATTCACTGTATTAGGTGCGACGTGTGGATAAAGCTCTGCTTCAATGGTTCCCATCCCTTTTATAGTCATCGTTACCACTGGCAATTGATTTGTAATGGTAATTTTATGCGTGGGTGCATCCCATCCTACTTTGCAATCTAAGTTTTCACTAATGAGGCGAATAGGTACCATCGCTGTATTCCCTATTAATCGTGGAGCTGCTTCTAATGCTTTAACCTCTTCTCCAATTTGTGCATTAGAGTTGCCTATTTGCATGATGATATACTTCGTTGCTTTAGTAATGATAATGCCTTTATTTTCTGGTATGTATTCTACTTCTGCACCTAGCTCTTCACTGATGACTCTTAGTGGTACAAAAGTAGTGCCTTTTTCTATAAAAGGCGCTACCTCCATTTGAATTGGTTTTTCATCAATGATGACACTAATCTGACTTGCTTGTACTGAAATAGCCACTACAAATAACATGATAAAACTCATTAGACTTAATTTTCTTCTCATTGCTATTTCTCCTTCCATTATCTTTTGTTCATTATACCATTATTTTACTGGATTTTGTCCCTTTTTAGCGATCCGCCTTTGTAACTTTTCTAAGGCGACCTTTGATTGGTATATGCTGAAGTTGCTTCAGTACGCTTTCCCCTTTGCCTCCTAGAATCTCTACAAAAGTAGATACATCTAGGACGTTAATAATGCCGATATCGTCTGCAGTCATACCTTGAAGATTACATAGGGTGCCTACCACATCCACTGGACGCATCTTTGTCTTCTTCCCTGCATTGATATGAAGCTTCATAATATCTGTAGCGGATTCTTTTTCTTTGACTTCCAGACGTATACGACTTTTCTTATCGAACGCTTCTTGGTGCTTCTGCGCTTCCGCTTCTTCTGGTAATGTACCTTTTGGAATGACATTTCCTCTGTAGCTTTCAATTGCCTTTAGGAAAATACTATCTCTTGGTGTGATAAAGCTTATGGATTTACCTGTACGCCCTGCACGGCCTGTACGCCCGATACGGTGAACGTAGTTTTCCTTATCTTCTGGTAGGTCATAGTTCACTACATGGGTAATATGATCGATGTCAATCCCTCTAGCTGCCACGTCTGTAGCTACAAGGTATCTGCTATAGCCACGTCTAAAATCTTCCATCACTTGCTGTCTGTCTCTTTGCTCCATCCCACCGTGAAGTTTCATACAAGGAACATCTAGTGCTCTTATGTCATCATACACTTTGTCTACTTGTACCTTTGTGTTACAGAAAATCATACAACTCTCTGGATTCTCTACACGCAGTACACGGTAAAGTGCTGCTGTCTTTTCCTCTTCTTTAACGAAGTGGCCTATTTCTTCTACTTGTTCTGTTGTTCGAAGTGGGCTTTCTATCTCAATGTGTACCGGACTTGAAAGTACATCTTCACAGAGTGCTTGTATATCCTTTGGCATCGTCGCTGAGAAAAGCATCGTAACACGTTCTTTAGGCAGAAAGCTAAGAATAGTACGAATTTGCTCGACAAAGCCCATACGTAGCATTTCATCTGCTTCATCAATCACAAGATAACGTATATTCTCTGTAGACCATGTGCCTTTCTCTAGGTGATCGATGACACGCCCTGGTGTCCCTACTACCACGTGAGTCTTCTGCTTGATTTGCTTTTGTTGATGCATAAATGAAGCCTTACCATACAGTGCTACTACTTTCATACGCTTAAAGCGACCTATGTGGAAGAAATCCTCTGCTACTTGCATAGCAAGTTCTCTTGTAGGTGTAAGTACAAGGGCCTGTGGCTTGTTGTCCTCCCAGTCTACCTTTTCACAAATTGGTATCGCAAAAGCTGCTGTCTTCCCGCTTCCTGTCTTTGACTGTACCACTAAATCCTTTCCGCCTAGGGCTACTGGTATGACTTCTTGTTGTACTTTTGTAGGGCTTGTAAAACCAAGCCCTTCTAATGCTTTCCCTAGTTCTTTACTTAGTCCATAATCTTCAAATGTTATTGGTTCCATTGTTGTCTCTTTCTTCTTCTATTTTTCTATTTTTCTGCACTCTGCCATTCTAAGTATGCACTTGCCTGAAGAATAGGCAGAGGCTTGTCTATACTATACATAAAGAGTTTGTGCAGTGCTCTTGTGACCATCACATACAGTAGCTTTAAATTCACATCTTCTACGGTCATACTAGCTTCACTCACATCATAAATAATCACCGCATCAAACTCTAAACCTTTTGATAAATAGCTTGGCATAATGACCACACCACCTGTATAGTGGGCTGTCTGATCTTCAATGCACTGAAGTGCCACGCCTTCTTCTCTTAACTTCTTACTTACTTCCTGCGCTTCTTCTTTACCTCTTGTTAGGATACATATAGAATGCATCCCCTGTTCCTTAAAGATGTCCATCTGCTTTACCAGATGACTCAGACGGCTCACTTCATCTTGGCATTGTATACCTACGGGCATATCGCCATGTCTTAAGACTGCTTGTGCCTCGACAGGTGTAAAGCCTGTACTATGGCCAATAACTTCATTGGCAAGCCCTATGATTTCTATGGTGGAACGGTAGCTTGTGGTCATCTCATAGTAATGATAGCGTTTGCCATCGAAAACCCGCTCCATCATACGTTCCCAGCTTGTAATCCCTTTGTAGTCATAGATGCCTTGGGATAAATCCCCTACAAAAGTAAAGGCATCACTAGCTGATACTTCACGTAAAACGGTGATTTTCATCTCATCCAAGTCCTGTGCCTCATCTACCACGATATGTGTATACTTTTCTTTGTTTTTCACACCATAAAGTTTCATGTGGCTATACACAAGAGGCCCTAAATCTTCTGACTCCACCACACCTTTACCTGTCCTTACCTTTAGCCTACTAAACATCACTTCCTGCAATTCCTGACTAGCATAGCGACTGAAGAAATTATCTCGCAAGCTTGGATCGTCAAATAAGTCTAGATAAAAATCAATCAGTGTAGGGATTTGAATTTTACTCAGATAAGTCTTAACGCAGACTGGTATCCATTTCTTGATACTTTTAATCTCCGCGTCACGTTCATCATAAAGTTGTCTTATGGCAGGTCTTATGGTTTCTATATCTTCTACGCCTTCTTTTAAGGCTTCTATACGTTTCCCATAAGCACGCTCCATCCCTTGTCTAATGAGGTTCTCTTTATCTTTTAGGCGCTTTTTCAAATAGTCTCCTAGTTGTTTTACCCTATTTTCAAGACTAAGATGCTTGTTACTCACTAGGAATATTTTCATCAGCTCTTTATAGCTTATAAGGATCATCTCTTCATACTGAATATGCTCTTTAGGCAAAAGACTTTTTTCTAATCCTTGAAGTTTTAAATCAATGATTTTTTTAAGAGCTATAGACCCTCGTATCTTGGCACTTAATGCAATGGCCTTTATCTCGTCTTCTTCTCCTGTGAGTAAGGTATCTAGTTGATCTTTTTCTTCATAAAGCTTATACTTCTTTCCTAATATACTTAAGGCAAAGCTTTCGAAGGTGGTTTGGAAAACATTATCAACACCAAGGTCTGGTAGGATCTCCTCAATATAATGTAGGAAAAGTTTATTGGGTGCTACCACCATATACTTTGCTGCACTATCCGACTGTCTATTATAAATCATATAGGCCATGCGGTGGAGGGCAATGGTAGTCTTTCCACTTCCTGCTACCCCTTGTACCACTAATGGCAGATGGGCATCGCTTCGTATAATTTTATTTTGCTGATCTTGAATCGTGGCTACGATTTCTTTCAGTCTTCCTTTTGTCGTCTTATGCAAGCTTTCAATAAGGAAGTCCGATTCACCTTGTATACTCTCCTTCAGCCTATCTTGCAGAGACTTTTCGTCATGAATCTCAGTAAGTTCACCTTCTTCAATGACATAGCGACGCTTTAAGTGCATCTGCCCTTCCACCATACCTTTAGGTGTTCGGTATGCCACTTCTTCGTCCATTCCACTGTAATAAATATGGGCCATAGGTGCACGCCAATCCAAGACCAGCATCTCACCTTGCTCACTGTCATATAACCCGAACTTTCCTATATAAATGACTTCCATATCATCTTTATATTTTTCACAAAAGTTAATGCGTCCAAAGTAAGGTGTGTCTTTAATAAGTGCCATCTTATCCTTATCTTCATCCACCATTTGCTGCATCTGTTGTTTCAGGATTAAGCGTTCATCCATAGCACTGGACACTTCTTTTTTTAACCTTACGATTTCTTTTTGCAGTGATTCATCTTCACCTTGTAATTTCTCATGCTGTAGGTGTACCCAGTCTTTTGTATCATGTAACTGCTTTTTCTCTTCTTCATAATCTCTATGTTTTGTAGCTTCCATTCTCATTCACCTCCTCTTATGTATGCCTTTAGTTTAAAGGCTTTTTGCCCTATAAGGCAAGAAAAAAAGGCCGTTGGCCCTTTTATAAATTAATTGCAGTGAGCTGCTGATAAAGTTCGGCGGCATAAGAGTCTGTCATGCCACAAATAAAATCCGTCACCAGCAGCAGTTTGCAGTAAGCTTCAGATAAATGCCCTTCTTCGATACAGTTCTCACATACCAAGCGATAATTCTTGGAAATAAGGGTATATACTTTCCCCTTGTATCCTTTGTAAGGTTTCACTTCTTCATCCAGTACGACTGCTACAAATTGATCCAGTAGCTT
>JBOGBZ010000116.1:0-14789 GCA_051656485.1 Cellulosilyticaceae bacterium | reverse complement strand
GATACACGTACAGTAGACGTACACATTAAAAGACTAAGAGACAAGTTTGAAGGTGATCATCCATGGAGTATAAAAACCGTATGGGGAGTGGGCTACAAGTTCGAAAGATAAAAAAAGGAGGTGGCTTTGCCACCTTATTTAGTAAGTTATTTACACTGTATATAGCAATTATCATGGTTGTCATGGTGTTTTTCTTTGTGCTTTTCTCAAATACGTTCAAGATGTATTTTGTGGAGTACACCCAAGACATTATGCTGAAGCAAGCACAGATGATTGCAGCAGAATATCAAGCCATTGGCGAATACCGACAGCCATTAAGCCGAAGTATTGACCGTATCTTCTTTAAGCTAGAAGTACTGGATAGTTATCTGGATGCTACCACGTGGATTGTAGATAAGAATAATCGTATGTTGGTGGTATCGGAAAATCAAGATTCGGATGTACTGGCCAGAAAGCTCACCAATGAGAAAATCGTAGCGGAAATTTTCGCAGGTCAGATCGTATCTTTCCAAGGGGTATTTGATGAATACTTTGATACCTCTGTTTTAACAGTAGGGTATCCTATTAAGATTTTTGACAAAGTCGAGTATGCGCTCTTTATCCATACACCGATGCCACAAATCGAAAAGACCATCGATGAAGTACGTATCATCATGTTCCAAGCGATATTGATGACGACTTTCTTGACCTTTATTTTGATTTATTTTGTGTCAAGGCGTATGACAAAACCGCTGAAACTTATGGGAAAAGTAGCGAAGCAAGTCGCCAATGGAGACTTCGATAAGCGTATCGACATTGAAGGAGAAGATGAGATCGCTCAATTAGCCGTATCACTGAATTATATGGCAAGTGAGCTGGATAAGATTGATGCCAATAGAAAAGCTTTTATTGCCAATGTATCCCATGATATGCGTTCGCCACTCACGTCCATCCAAGGCTTTGTGACTGCGATGTTAGATGGGACGATTCCAGTGGAGAATCAAGAAAAGTACTTGCAAATTGTACTGAATGAATCGCAGCGTATGATTAAGATGACTAATGATATTCTAGAGCTCAATAAGTTAGAAGAAGGTAATCTGCCACTTAAAAAGATGGAATTTGACATTCATGAGATGATTCGTGACTTATTAGACAACTTTGAAGTGCAAACAAGAGAAAAAGAAGTGACGGTGAGCCTTATTTTAAATCAAAAAGTTCAAAAAGTATTCGCAGATCCAGAGAAAATTGCAAGAGTTGTTCAAAATTTGTTAGATAATGCGTTTAAATTTGTTAATATACAAGGAACAATTGAGGTAGAAACCTTAGTTAAACAAAATAAAGTATGGGTTTATATTAAAAATAGTGGCCCAGCGATCCCAAAAGAAGAGCAGCATAGTATATGGGAGCGTTTCTACAAAGCAGACTTATCCAGAGGTAAAGATAAGAAGGGGATGGGCATAGGGCTTGTAATTGTTAGGGAAATTATGAAGCAACATGGTGAGATACTAGGCATTACTTCTAATGAAGGTGAAATGGTTATGTTCTATTTTTCACTAGACAAATACAATTCATAATAATACTACCTTCTTTTTACAAAGACTTCATATACTATTCAAAAACGATGGCTATACTACGTTTATTGAATAAAACATGCATCTAAGGAGGAACAATCATGGATGAGCAAAAAAGAGATGAATCAATTATTGATGTAGACTATAAAGAAGCGACACCAAGTAGAGATACACCGATGGCACCTTATGTGGAAGAAAGCACAAGTTATTACCAAGAGACAATCAAAGAAGAAGAGAAGACTGAGCCAGTGAAAAAAGAAAAGAAAAAAGGCGGCTTAGGAAAATTCGTAGCAGGTCTTTTGGTAGTAAGTATGGTAGGTGGGGCATCAGTAGGCGCTGGCTTTGCTTTGACAGCACCTTATGCACAAGACCTTTATAAAGAGAAGATGGGCATTAAGGAAGAACCAAAGAGTAATGGCGGTGTGTATACGCAGCCAGTAAGCTACAAGCAATTACAACCGGGAGAGAATCCTGTGCCTGCCATAGCAGAAGCGGTAGGTAACTCAGTGGTATCGATCAATAACAATAGCACCATGACCACTTGGATGGGTGAGTTCTCCCAGGCAAGCTTAGGATCAGGGGTAGTCTTTAATCAAGATGACGCTAAAGTTTACATTATTTCTAATGCCCATGTCGTAGAAGGGGCAAATACATTGACCGTTACTTTCCTTGGAAATACCAAGGTAGCAGCACATATTGTGGGCTATGATACATCCACAGATATAGCAGTCGTAGGCGTGAATAAAGCGGATATACCTGAAGAAATGCGTAGTCAAATACGTGTGGCACCATTAGGTGATAGTGGTGCGCTACGTGTCGGTGAGCAAGTAGTGGCGATCGGTACACCAATCGATGAAGCTTACTATAATACCGTAAGTGTAGGCTACATCAGTGCATTAGGTAGAGAGATTAGCCTCACAGACCAGAAGCTTAACCTGATCCAGACAGATGCAGCTATCAATCCAGGGAATAGCGGTGGTGCACTTGTAGGTCCTACAGGTGAGGTCATCGGTATCAATACGATGAAGCTTGCAAATTCAGAGAAGCCTATTGAAGGTATGGGCTTTGCTATTCCGATTAATGATGTGAAGCCTATCGTAGAAGAACTAATGGCACATGGCAAGATTGTACGTCCAAGTCTTGGCATCACAGGTTCCAATATGACTGAAGAATTCGGCAACTATTGGGAGATTCCAGTAGGAATTCTCGTTCATCAAGTGGTGCCAGGAAGTAGTGCAGAGTTAGCAGGGATTCAAGCAGGCGACGTCATTATCGAATTTGATAGTCAACGTATCGCTACTATGGAAGAACTTAAAGAATTATTACGTGAGAAAAAGGTCGGCGACCAAGTAAAAGTGAAAATTGTCCGTGGTTCAGCGAAGAAAACAATTGATGTAAAACTTCAAGAAGTACCTTCTATGAATACACAAGGCTAGCAGATAGAAAAGCACAAGGAGAGACTTGTGCTTTTTTAGTGTGTTCAAGCGTTGAAAAACGAACGGATATTTGCTACTATAACACTATACCAAAAAATAGGAGAGCGATTATGACTTTAATAGCGGATTTAAAACCAGAGCAAGGGATTAAAGGTTACTACCTATGTAAATATAGACAGATTCTAAAAAATAAAAATGGCAAAGACTACTGTACCCTACGTTTGCAAGACCGCACAGGGGTTGTAGATGGCAAGATATGGTCTATACATCCAGGTATAGAAGACTTTAAAGTAGATGATATCGTGTATGTGGAAGGGGATGTTATTTCTTATCAAGAAAATCTCCAGTTCAATATCTTAAAGATTCAAAAGGCAAAAGAAGGCGAATGTCCTTTAGAAGACTTACTCCCACATACACCAAAAGATGTCAAAGTCTTAGAGAAAGAACTCTTTGCCTTTATTGAAGGCATCAGTCAGCCAAAGCTTAAGGCTTTAGTGGAAGGGATTTTTTATGATGAGACTATTTATCCACTCTTTATGAAGGCAGGGGCAGCGAAAAGTGTGCATCATGCGTACTTAAGTGGCTTACTTGAACATACGGTAAACGTCACAAAGATTGGAACCCATATGGCATCACTTTATGATGGGGTGAATCATGACCTTGTGGTAGCAGGCTGCTTACTTCATGATATCGGTAAACTTTATGAATTATCACCTTTCCCAGAGAATGATTATACAGATGAAGGGCAGCTTTTAGGCCACATTATGATTGGTGTAGAAAAAATCAATGACGTGGCGAAGACCATCGAAGATTTCCCAAAAGAAGCCTTACTTATCTTAAAGCATAGCATTCTCGCACATCATGGTGAGTATGAATTCGGTTCACCAAAGCGTCCAAAGTGTATCGAAGCGATGATCGTCCATTTGGCAGATAACGCAGATTCGAAAGTAAAGATGTTTGAAGAGATGCTTCAGACCGCCCAAGAAGAGGAAGTGTACTTAGGCTACCATAAAGTACTGAGCCGAAATATTAGAAAGGTTACTTTATGAGAGAAAGTACAGAGGAGCCTAAGATTTCAGCCAATGAAATCAACCGCTATATGTACTGTCCCTACCAGTGGTATTACAAGAGACACTATGGCAACAAAGCTTTGCAAGAGCAGTACAAGGCATTAGGGCTTAGTAGTAGTAATCATGAGAACAATTATACCAAGGGGATGAAGCACCACACTCATTATCATCAGGCATACCGTATGAAGCGGCTTTTACAAGGGGTGCTGATCGTTGTCATCCTTGCACTTATCCTAAGGATGGTGATGGGGTGATGATGCCATTTGTGATAGCAGGTGTCGTGATCTTAATACTTGTGACATGGTGTATACGACCTACGATTTCCGTGAAGCATAAGGTACAGAGAGGACAACCTTTTGCAACGATGGTTTATACAGATGAGAAAGGCGGTAAGCTACTCGTTGCCGAGTCTTATGGACTTCAAGGAAAGCCGGACTATATTTTTAGAAGTGCGTGGACAGGGCGGTATATTCCTTTTGAAATCAAAAGTGGTAAATGCAAGGAAGACGTACCTCATCCAGGGGATTTGATGCAGCTGGTGGCGTACTTTATCATCATCGAAGAAGTCTATGAAAGTAGACCGAAGATGGGTAAACTCGTGTACAGCAACAAAACCTTTAAAGTACGGAATACCAGAAAGCTTAGGCGGGAACTGATACAGACATTAAAAGAGATGCGCGGGTTATTAGAAGGGGACTTAGAAGTAGCATGTGAACCTTCCTATATCAAGTGCAAAAACTGTGTGTGCCAGCAGACGGTATGTGAGTGGTATGGCACCAGCGAAAGATAGGGGGATAAGGGATGAAAGATAAAAGTCAGACAGCACAACAGTCCAAAAAGAAACATACGCTTTTATTAGATCAACATATACAGCGTGCTTTTCAAGCACATATGGAGCACATAGATGAAAAATCATTGGCAATGGCTATCAAGACATTGCTTCAAGAAGAAAAAGACAAAAAAACATTACATTAGGAGAATTTATGAATACACCTGTAGAAAAAAATAAAGAATATACCTTGACGATCCATGACCTAGGAAGTAGCGGCGAAGGTATCGGTAAAATCGAGGATTTCGTGGTTTTCGTGCCAAATGCCTTGATAGGAGATACGGTACGTATCAAGATGCTTAAAGTGAAGAAGAACTTAGGTTATGGGAAGGTAGTGGAAGTACTTGAACCATCAGCATGCCGTGTGGAGCCAAGTTGTGAGGTATCAGAGAAATGTGGAGGTTGCCAACTTCAGCATATGAGCTACGAGGAGCAGCTTCGTTGGAAGCAGCAAAAAGTGGAAAATGCCATCACACGTATTGGTGGGATTAAAGATGTGGAAGTACTCCCAACCCTTGGGATGGAACATCCAGCCAACTACCGAAACAAAGCACAGTATCCGATACGTATGATCGATGGCAAAGTACAGATAGGCTTCTTCGCAAGCCGTAGCCATCGTGTCATCGATTGGTCAAGCTGCGACATTCAGGACAAACGCTGTGAAGCAATCATCCAACTGACAAAGAAATTCTTAGAAGACAATAAAGTAAGCATCTACGATGAAGAAAAGCACAAAGGCCTCGTACGTCATCTAATGATTAAGACTGGCTACTATACAGGCGAAGTGATGGTATGCTTAGTCATTAATGGTGATAAATTGCCACATGCAGAGAAGTTCGTAGCTATGATGCAAGGGGTAGAAGGGATGACAAGTATCGTCCTCAATCATAATACAGCTAAAACCAATGTCATCCTTGGCCAACGCATCACTGTACTAGAAGGTAAAGACTACATCGTGGATACAATAGGCGATCTCAAGTTCAAGATCTCACCACTTGCTTTCTACCAAGTAAATCCAACTCAAATGGAAGTACTGTATGGCAAGGCACTTGAGTATGCAGAGCTCACAGGTGAAGAGACAGTATGGGATGCCTACTGCGGTATAGGGACGATCTCCCTTTTCCTTGCTCAAAAAGCAAAGCATGTCTACGGCGTAGAAATCGTGGCACCAGCTATCGAGAATGCTAGAGAAAATGCAGCACTCAATGACATCGAGAATGCTACCTTCTTTGTAGGGAAGGCAGAAGAAGTCATCACAGAGAAGTATAATGAAGGCTTAGTAGCAGATACCATCGTCGTAGACCCACCACGCAAAGGGTGTGACACACAGCTTCTAGAGACACTTATCGCTATGAACCCAAATAAAATTGTGTATGTATCATGCGACCCAGCTACATTAGGTAGAGATCTAGGCTACTTAAGCGAGCATGGGTATAAGGTGGAGAAGGTGCAACCGGTGGATATGTTCCCACACACGACCCACGTGGAGTGCTGTGTGTCGTTAATTCGAGCTTAAAATAATAGATGGTAATGAGAATCGGTAGGCGATTCTCACTGAGCCATCTTTAAATATTTCTATTTTTTCAATAAGTTTGTTGAGAATCTCAGGGGTAAGAACTTTTAGTTCTTTACTACCTGAGATTTTTTCGATTTCAGATAAAGTTGTAGCATTCCCTAACTTATCGAGGATGTATTGATTTTTCATACGTGTAGAAGTCAATACATTAATTTCAGAAGCTATTTCATCCATCTTAGCAGTATAATCTTCCTTTAAAATGATACCATCAATTAATAAGTCTAACATTTTAGATTTGTTTTGATTGAGTTTATCTATTTTCTTCTGGGATTGGTCTATAGCTTTCGTTAGGGTAGCGATATGCTGTTGAATACGCGTTTGCTTAGTGCTTTTAGAAGCTTCAACTTGAAGTTGAGCAATCATATCATTCAAATCTTTTAGAATAGCTTCTTTTAGGGCCTCTTCTTTAACAAGGTGAGACGTGCAAGCTGCCTTACCACGTTTATCATAAGCACCACATACATAACCTTTTTGAGTCTTGCGATAATGCATGCCTTTACCACAATCTCCACAAAAGAGCAGATTACTAAAGAGATGGAAGTTTGCAGAAGGGCGAATGCGTTTTCTTGAAGTAATGAGCGCTTGAACACTATCAAACGTTTCTTTAGAAATAATAGCTTCATGGGTATCTTGGACGACAATTTGATCCGAGGCTTTTACTTCTTGTCTTTTAGAAGTTGTAACACTGATGGTAGTTTGACGATTTTGAACTAAGCAGCCAGTATAATGAGGGTTTGTAAGAATCAGCTTTACAGTAGAACCATGCCATACATCACTGCTGCGAGACACATTATCTTTAGAAGCCGAGGGCGATGAGATACCTTCAGACCAAAGATCACGAGCAATGGTATCAAACCCTTTACCTTTCAGGTAATCACTAAAGATACGATTTACAACTTCAGGTGTATGATCATCCATTAGGTGGAGCTTAGAATCTTTAATACAGTATCCATAAGGCGCAATAGACCCTTTAAATTCACCGCGTTGCATTTTGCTTTTTAGAGCAGCTTTTACACGTGAACTTGTTCGTTGAGCTTCATCTTCGTAAATCCAAGCAAATAGACCAAACTTCCCAAAATCATTTTCTAAAGTATTAATAGCACCATCTAATGTGATGATACCAATGGAGTGACATTGTGCTAAATCTCTAAGTTGATAAGAAAGTGCACCATTACGTGCTAAACGAGAAAGTTCCTTGGCGAGAACTATATCGAACTTTTTGGCTTTCATATCTTCGATTAAGCGTTGAAGGTTTTTACGATTAGACTTTGTTCCTGACTCAACGTCAATATAGAGTTCGTAGAGTTCCCAATTTCTGTCTTTCAAATAGGTAATAAATAAATCTTTTTGATTCGATAAAGAGGCTTTTTGTTCTTCTTTATCTGTGCTTACACGAATATAAATTGCACATTTCATTACGCAGCATCTCCTTTCTGTTCCACAAGGGATGTTGCAGTGTTTACCTCATTGCAATTGTATAGATTCTCTATGTAAGCGTCAACCTCTTGTGCGATGGAATCATTTACTATACTTTCTAATGTTACTGTTGGACAATCTGAAAAAATACGTTTAATAGTCATTATAGACACCTCCTGAAAAAAATTGGTGCTATTATAATCATGCAGAAAAATAATGCATCTTCAAAATTGAAAACAAAATTTGAACTTTTTATAACAATGGAATAACGATATGTTTGCATAAAATGTAATGCTTATAATCCAGGATTTGAAAGCTATATTATTTCAAATACAAATGGCTAAAAGCCAAGCAACAACTAAAGAATAGTGAAAAAGAGATGTCTCAAAGCATATCGACTAAAAGGACATCAATTGCTAAGCTAATAAAGATTGAAATTTACTTAGGTGAAGGTCGAGGGTAGACAACTCAAAATAAAAAGTCTAATCTATATGAACAATGTATAGAAGAAGATGCATACAGTTTAGGCACTCAAATAAGCCTAAGGGATAAAAGAGGCCTATTTTGTATGCAGAATATATATAAAAGTATGCATATGTTTGACCATAGCTTGCAAAAACAAAGGAAAACAGCCTTCGGATATATGCATACTGTATGAAGGAAATATAGAACTTTTATAAACTAAGGCGTATAGCCCGCATTTCTTCGGCAGTATAGCGTTCAGGCTTATCGTAAATAGACGTATCTACACCAGCCAACAAGCCAAGTCGAATCTGTTCCATCTGCCCAGCATTATAGAGGGCAGGATAGTTATATAAATGCACAGGAAGATTGGCTTCAAGGCCTAAGCGAACTTGTTTCATTTCATTAGCAGAATGAGAATAAGGACTCCAATAATGATGAATATCAACACCGGATGCAAGCCCTAACCTAAGTTCAAGTGCTTGATAATAAGCCTCCAAATAGCTCAAAAGCTTATAGTTGATTTCAAATGTCGGGATGATAGGATAGGTATAGAATGAATCATCCATAGAAATCGGTTGATCAGTTAGATTGATTGCAATTGTAAAAGGTAAAACATATTTAAGTTCCGCATCTAAAAATACAGATACATCATAACCAAACAACAAATAAAACATTGATAAACTTTCTTTTTCTGAATAACTTAAATGATTCATTGCATTAAACTCCTTTTGGATGAAATAAAGATATACATACTATATTTATATTTGGATATGTTTCAAGGGGGAGATTGAAGGGTGAAGGGGTATAAAAAGATTGAAAATATGAGGGAATTTTGAGATAATGATAGAGATTTATGAAAAAAGGGAAAATCGGAAAAAGGGAGGATTATTTATGAACAAAAGTAAAAAAATGATAACAGGACTTATATTGATCATTGCACTATTGGGTATGGTAGGAACAGTTCTTGCAGCACCGGGTCCAGCAGATGTATACATTAATGATGTTAAACAACAAATCCCAAGTGATATGGGAGAAGCTTTTATGGACAATGATGGACGTATTCAAATTCCATTACGTTTTGTTATTGAGACGATGAATAATGAAATGACATGGGATCCAAAGCTTCAACAAGCTAATATAAATGATGGCCAAATCATCTTAAAACTTAACGATCCTAACATTAAAACTCTTGATGGCGAAGCCAAAATGGACACTGTTCCATTCTTAAAGGACGGGCGTACTTATGTGCCTATTCGTTTTGTATCTGAGGCTCTCGGCTACGAAGTTAAGTATAAGTACATTGCTGGTGTTAACTGCGTAATGATTTACGGCGATAAAGCTCCAACTACACCAGAAGGTGGCGCTGATTACCGTCCTGGCGATGTTCCAACTTACAAACCTATTCCAGGTCAAGGTATGACTACTGAAGAGAATAAACATGTTATTGGAATGACTAAAGATGAATTAGGTTTAAATGAGTGGAATACTACACTTCGCACTCCAGGTTCTACTTGGGACGAAGAAAGATACTACTTAAATAAACTTCTTGGCGGTGCAGGTGTTGGCTTTGCTAAAAATGGCGATCTTGCTATTGGAGATGCTGAATCTTTAAAAGATACTGCTAAAGGTGCAGCAAATGGATTCGTTAGTATTTATCCTAACCGCGAAAATACATCTCTTAGAGATATTGATATTCGTGGATGGATTACTAAATCTAATACTAATCCAACTGAGATGCAAATTGCCAAACAGAACATCACTATGGAGGCCATTCGTTTTTATTCTCAATCAGGGGGGGAAGACGGTAAAGCAATCATTGCTTATATCGACAAATGTGTAAATACTTACACAAATCCTCCTTTTGGCAAAGAAATGACTTTTGGTAAAACAAAAGTTAAATTCGTTGACAGAACCGGTTGGGGATTCATCGTTAGATTTATGAATTAATGTTACGCTACGCTTCACATCTAAAATCAAAGATTTTAGAGCGTTATGTAATAAAGATTAAGTTAAAGAAAACAAAGAGATAAACGCAAAAAAAGGGGCTATAGGATTAGAATTTCTAATCTTATAGCTCCTTTTAGCATTCTTAAACTTTAACCATTCACACATAGCCGACAGGCTATCAACTGCTCCCACCTTTAGCTGCATGATCGGCATAGATTTTATTGATAAGACTACACAGCATGAGACTGATTTCAGTAGCTTCTTGAATCATTTCATCGCACACAGCATCATCCAATAGATGAATGGCTTTGATGTACATAAGCCATGTTTTCGTTTCACCACAAGAGCCTAAGGCGATGCTGAGAAAACTATTAGTCTTTACAGGATACACATTTTTAAACATCATACCCTCAGAAATATTCGCAAACACAGAACTTGAAGACCTTACAATTTGATCCACAAGAGACGGAATAGCAAAGCTTTGGGTATACTCAAAAATCTTGACAGATAAGTCAAAACTACGTTGATACACTTGAAGTTTAGTAACATCAGTGACGTTGATTACTCTCATAAAGAGACTCCTTTTTGATTCTCTCTATCTATCTTTTTTAATTTATAAACCCACCTCATTTTTTAGATACAGCATTATAAGCAAAAAAAGAGAAGCATATAACAAAAAAATGTCCTATGCCTCATGAAATTTTAAGGGGTAAACGGGTTTGGGTCACCAAGAGAGATATAGAGGGTATCATCTTCAAGTGGTTCAGAATCAGTTTCTTCTGGTTCAGTGGTGACAGTAGATTTAGTAGAAACTTTAGAAGGCTTAGCAGCTTCTATTTCAGCAAAAATTTTATTAATCATACTACATAGCATAAGGGATATTTCACCACATTCTTGGATAATACCATCGCAATCAGAGGCATCAAGAAGTTGAGTTGCTTTTAGATACATCATCCATGTTTTAGTCTCGTTTATTGATCCTAAAGAGCTAATAAGAAAAGAATTTGTCTTGCTTGGATAAGCATTTTTGAACATCATCCCTTCTGAAATATTGGCGAAAACAGACGAAGAGGAACGTATGACTTGGTCTTTTATAGAGTGAAGCTTTATATTTTTGGTAAGTTCGTAAATTTTGACAGATACATCAAAGCTACGTTGGTAAACAAGAAGTTTTGATACATCAGGAACATTTATCTTTTTCATTTAGTTAGCCTCCTTTGTAGCGAAATGTGAACCACAAATACGGATAAAATGTGGTTCCATCACATTAAATAAGTTTTCAATAGTGATACAGATAGGTTCAATAGCTTCAAGTAGATTATAAAGCGCTTGGCTTGTATAACGAGCAGTTCTGTAGTAATGGTTTTTCGCCTTTTTAGAATGGGAACAAAAGGCATGAATCAAATTGGTATGTATCTTGCAAGCAGTATAGGTTAATGTATTGAATGCTTGAGGGCTAAGTTTATTATGATATTGATTGTAGATAAACACTGAAAGCTGAAACGAAGTATTAAAGAGTTCATTTTTGGTGTAGTCATAAACGACTATTTTAGCTTTAGATTGCATGGAAATCCCCCTTCCAACAACTTTCGATGACAAAAGTTAAAATTTCTTGTATATCATCTAAGATCATAGCCTCTTTATCTAATGATTTATCCAGGATAAGTGAAAGTTCAAGCAAGTAGTCCATGACTTCATCAATGGTAAAAAATACATATTCTTGTGTTTTGAAAATTATTTTAAAGAATGCCCTTGCTAACTCATTACAGCATTCTTGAACTGTTAAATAATTATAAGCTGCAGTATATTCAGCTAAGCAAATTGTTTTATTATTCATAGTAGCATACATGGTATCGCCTCCTTTAATTGTTATATAGGTATTATAGATAAAAGGCCTATTAAAAATAAAAAAAGAATGTTCGAGTCCCCAAAATATTTCTATAAAATAGCAATACCTCATTGACCAGGCCTAAAGGCCTATTTTTTGTCCTTAAATCAGGTCAAACAAAAATAAGTTGTTATTTTCAAGATAAAAAGTATTATTTCATTACACACACAACAAAGCAGCGCAATAAGTGAAAAAAAATATAAGCAACTTGTGCAAAAAAAGTCCATCGAAAACAAGCGTCATCTCAATGTTTATAAGGGATTGAACAAATCACGAGAGAAGAAAGGAAGGAAATAATGATACACACGATACAACTGTATACAGCGCTTACATTAGACCAAGTAAAGACGATAGAAGAAGCCTATAAATTAGACATAAAAGAGATTACAAAGCAAGTAGAAGTGAATTACGAAGGTGTAGTTATCAACTTCTTTTCATCAAACTTGAATCATACCTACTTCATATCCCTGTTTATAGATGCAGTCAAATTATTAGGGACGGCAGATATTAGAGCAACTGATTGTATCTATATCCAGAAGGTCATTGACGCTATTACAGATGACCTACAATTGCCCACTGAATGCTTATTCAATTTGACGCGTATAGACTATCGATTAGATATAGCAATTAAGAACAAAACAGAACGAGAATTTATGTTCAAGCTTTACAACAAGCTATTCACTAAATACCGATTTCTTAAAATGTGTAATCGCAAGAAGATAAACAAATCTTCAGGTGTGACCACTACAGAACCGTTTAAGTCTACAGTATATTTCAGCAGTAAAAGTGTAACTGTCACCGTGTATGATAAAGAAAAAGAGAGAGAGGCCAAGTCTGAGGCTCCAGAAGACTATGAAAAAGACATCTTACGATTTGAACTGAGGCTTAATAACAAACATCTTAATTACAAGAAGAAAAAAGGTATTCCTAAGACGTTACAATTCTATATGAATGAGAAAACGTATGAAGAGTATATGCAACACTATTTGTATAGTATTTTCGGCAAAGATGACTACTACAATCTAAGAGAAGCCAGAAAAATCATGGAACAGAAGCTGGTAAAAGAGAAGGATAAGAAAGAAATAGAAGCATTTTTGATTAGGGTATCTAAGAGTAGTTTAGAAGGTGTTAGGAAGGACTACTCTCATTATAAGATTAAGAAGATATTAAATCTCCTTAACGACTTAGAAATTAACCCTATCCTTATTCCAATTAATGCAGGTATGCCAGGGCGAATAAGGAATCCTTTAAGGTAATCTACAACAAAATGTCATCATACTATTTAAAAACACTTGCTTTTAAGGAAAAAGTTTTTATAATATCTTCAGAATGAAAATAGAGAGCAAAGAAGTTTTAATAGAAGACGTTGCTTGCAAATCCTGAATAGCATATAATAAAAATAAGATGAAAGAAAACAGAGGACAAAAAATGGAGATGAAAAAAGATCTAAATAACATACATGATAAGACCTATAAAAGTTTTTTTGAAAATAGTCAAATCTTCTTGGAAATGCTTCAAAGCTTTGTCAAAGAAGAATGGGCTTATCAATTAACAGCAGAAGGCCTTGTCCAAGATAAAAGCTATTACGTCATACGAGATTATGAAGAGATGGAAGCAGATGTGGTTTATACTGCAACCATCGACGGACAAGAAGTAATCTTTTATATTCTCTTAGAACTTCAATCAACTGTAGATTACAGTATGCCAATCAGGTTGTTCACCTATACATCAGAGATTTGGAGAAAATATCTGAAGAAACATACTAAGGAAGAAGTGAAAAGGAAAGACTTTAAATTACCAGCCGTTGTTCCAATTATTTTATATAACGGAGAAGCGAAATGGACTGTAGAAAAATCTTTCAAAGAGAAAATTCACAGAGCGGATTTGTTTGGTAATCATGTGATTGACTTTGAATATATCTTGATTAATGTCAATAAATTTAAAGAAGAAGATTTGATGGCGATTGAAAATGTTGTATCAGCCATCTTCTTATTAGATCAAAAAGTAGATGCTAAAGAATTCGTCAGACGGGCAGCAAATGTGGTCAAAGAGTTTCAGCAAATGCCAGCGGAACATAAATTGAAATTAATTGACTGGATTGATCATACAGTAGAAAATCCAATCAGAGAAGAAGTAATCAAATTATTCCATGCTAATAAAGAGGAGGTAGACCTTATGACAGCGAATATTACAAGGACAATGCAAGAAGAAAAGGAACATGCACTATTAGAGGGTGAATTTAAAGGGCAAATTAAAATTGCAAAAAGAATGCTTGAAAAAGGTGTAAGTATAGAAGAAATTATAGAATTTACAGGTTTAACTACTGAAGAAATAGAAACATTGAGAACAGCCCAAAATAGAGGATAGTATTTGATGAGAATAAAAAACCTTAAACACCCGTAAATGTTTAAGGCTTCTATGAGGTAAACAGAGCAACTTCAAGAATATGATTTACGACCACCAACATACCACACATTGCGAAACGGTTGTGAAATTAGTAAAATAATGAACGTAAAATCAAGGCTTACAGGCATTAAAAAACCTGTAAGTCTTGATTTTTTAGTTAGGGGTGGAGTGTGGGGACAAAATAGATCATAATTCATTATAATATA
>JBOGBZ010000115.1:0-14818 GCA_051656485.1 Cellulosilyticaceae bacterium | reverse complement strand
TATTTTTTGCCTTGCTCGATACATTCTTTTTTGTATGTACCTGCAACTGGATGTTGGAAACGAGTTGGGTTAGTAGAGTTACCTGTGATTGATACGTCTACGTGCTCAAGGTGCATGATTGCTACCCCTTCACGAACGTCATCAGAACCGTAACAACGTACTTTCGCACGCTCACCGTTTGAGTAAGCTTTCTCTTTTACAACTGCTACTTTACCAGTCATGTAATCAAATTTTGTTTCTACGTATGTGAAACCATTGATACGAGAAATAATTTGAGCTGCATCTTTTCCAAGACCGTTAAGAATAACGCGTAAGTCTTGGTTACGAACTCTGTTTGCTGAACGAGCGATACCGATCGCACCTTCTGCAGCAGCGAAAGATTCGTGACCTGCTAAGAATGCGAAGCATTGTGTTTCTTCACGAAGAAGCATCGCAGCTAAGTTACCGTGACCTAAACCTACTTTACGGTCATCTGCAACTGAACCTGGGATACAGAAAGCTTGAAGGCCTTCTCCGATGATTTCTGCTGCTTCAGCAGCTTTTTTAGCACCTCTTTTGATAGCAAGTGCAGCACCTACAACGTAAGCCCATGCAGCGTTTTCAAAAGCGATTGGTTGGATTTCTTTTACAAGATTGTAAGCATCTACACCTGCAGCATCGCAGATAGCTTTTGCTTCATCAAGATCTTTAATGCCGTTTGCATTTAATACAGCATTGATTTGGTTAATTCTTCTATCATAAGATTCAAATAATGGCATTTACGTGCACCTCCTTCTTATTCGTGTCTTGGGTCAATCTTACGAGCAGCATCGTCGAATCTGCCGTATTGACCTGTAGCTTTTTGCATTGCTTCTTCTGCTGAAATACCTTTTTTGATGAAGTCCATCATCTTACCGAAGTGGATGAACTTGTAACCGATGATCTCGTTGTCTTCGTCAACACCGATTTCTGTTACGTAACCTTCAGCCATTTCTAGGTATCTTGGTCCTTTTGCAGTTGTAGCGTACATTGTACCTACCTGGCTACGAAGACCTTTTCCTAAGTCCTCAAGACCTGCACCGATTGGAAGTCCGCCTTCAGAGAAAGCTGTTTGTGTTCTTCCGTATACGATTTGTAAGAATAACTCACGCATTGCTGTGTTGATTGCATCACATACAAGGTCAGTATTTAAAGCTTCTAAGATTGTTTTGCCAGTTAAGATTTCTGCTGCCATAGCTGCAGAGTGAGTCATTCCTGAACAACCGATTGTTTCAACTAATGCTTCTTCAATGATACCGTCTTTAACATTTAATGTTAATTTACAAGCACCTTGTTGAGGAGCACACCAGCCTACACCGTGTGTAAGACCGCTAATATCTTTAATTTCTTTTGATTGAACCCATTTACCCTCTTGTGGGATTGGTGCTGGGCCATGGTTTGGTCCTTTTGCAAGTGGACACATAGATTCTACTTCATGTGAGTACATCATCGCTATGACTCCTTTCTACTCGTGCAATTTAAAGTTTTAGCCTTTAAATCAAAAATTTAACAACCACTAACTATTGTATAGGGCAAGCTGTGAGATGTCAATATTTATCGTTTTATAAAATGCATCCCTAAAGCTGAAAGTATATAAAAGCCACCTAACCACACCACAATCGTAGCCCCTGCCGAAGTGCCTAAATAATACGCCGTTGCCAGTCCTAAGATGCCAGCTACCAGTGCCACACCTATGGCATACCGCTGATACTCCCCTATGTTTCTTGCAAGATGACGACTGATGGCCCCTGGCAAAACTAAAAAAGCATTAATGAGCAAGACCCCTATCCACGGAATGCATAAAACGACTACCACTGCTACTAGTATTGTGAAAACAAATTGAATAATGAAGGTATGGATCTGTCTACTGTTTGCTAACGAAATATTAAGACTTGTAAGCAATAATGCATTAAATAACAAATACCACACCACAAGCAACACAATCCCCGCCAGTGCAAGGAGCATCAAATCCTCGGCATCTATACTTAATAAATCCCCTATAAGATAATGGGTATACTGATTAAAGTTACCACCTTTAGACAAAAGCATGGTACCTAAGGCAATGGCTAATGCCGAAAAAACACCGATGACAGTGTCTGTATTTTGCGGGTACTTATAACTGAAGTACGTGATGCACCCTCCTAGCAAAAGTGCAAATACAAGCATTCCCCACGTAGGGTAAGTAAAGCCCATCACCACCCCAATACCAATCCCCGTCAGTGCACTATGCCCTATGGCATCTGAGAAAAAAGCCATCTTCTGATTCACCACCATGGTACTTAAAAGCCCTAGAATGGGTGCTGCCAGTACCACACCTAGAAAAGCGTTTTTCATAAACGTCATCTTCAAAAAATCAAACGGCATTAAAAAATCCATCATGTTATAAAGGGTACTCATGATCGTGCCGGCTTCCATGTCATCACTCCTTTCGCTTGTTCTTTCACCACTGCTGGTACTCCCTCAGCCACGATTTGTTTGTTCAAAAGCACGGCTCGGTCACAAATATCCTCTAGCAAATCTAGTTCATGGGTGATGAGTACGATGGCCATGTTATACTTGGCTTTTAGTTTTTTGACCGTTTCGTAGAAAACTTGCTGCCCATTGACATCCACTCCTGATACAGGCTCATCCAATAGTAAAAGCTGTGGGGTCGGTAGCAATGCAAGAGCTAAGAGTACACGCTGCAATTCCCCACCTGAAAGCAAACCAATCTGCCGATGGAGCACATAGTCTATCCCCACTTCTTCTAGAGCCTTCTTCACCTCTAGCCGAAATGCTTTTGTAATGGGCAACCACGCTGGTCTTTTCGTTAAGCATATGGCAAAAAGCTCCTCCACTGTCAGTGGTGTGGATAAATCGAAATGTAATTGTTGGGGTACATAGCCGATAATAGGCCTACCCTTATGTTTTTGTAGGTCATTGGCAAAGATTACATCCCCCGTATGATGTATTTCACCTAATAATGTTCGAAACAAAGTGGTCTTTCCTGCCCCATTAGGCCCAATGATGGCAAGGATTTCATTACAATAGATCTGTAGGTTAATAGCCTCTAAAATAACGTTCTGCCGATCCTTTACACCTATAGATTCTAACGTTGTACAGCACACCCTGCACTGCTCCATTTACTTCATCCCCTTTATAATCCCTTGATTGACTTTCATCCGTTCGATATAAGGCATCTCACATCCTTCATCCTCTACTGAAGGTGTATTCACCCCATCTAATACGACCACATCACATCCTGTCGCTTCTTTAAGGGTCTTGAGAATGCCCAAACTTTCATACTTTGCTTCCGTTACAATGGCCCTAGCACCTGCATCTTGCATCGTCCCTATAATCGCTTCTACTTGCTTAGGTGAAGGATTCTCATAACTCCCTTCTGCCAGTGTAGCCACTATCTGCACACCCATATCTTCCAACATATATTGAAACGTATCATGTAGCATCATAACGGCTACTGATTCTTTCACCACGCAGTCTTCTTCCAGTTGCTTCACAGCCTCTCTATAACCCTTACCGTTTGTTGCATAGATTTGTTCGTAGTCGGGATCCCGGGCGATGAGCGCTTCTGCAATAGTCTGAACCTGACCTTCTGCCCCTTTCAAACTTAGCCAAATATGTGGATTCTCACCATGTGCTTCATGTTCTGTGTGCGCTTCGTGGTCATCTTGAAGTGTATCCGTGCATGTATCTTCCGTGATGTGGTCAGCTTCCCATTGTTCACTTGCATTGATCACTTGCAAGGCAGGATACTGCTGAAGGATGCTCTCTAGCATCCGCTCTTCCTCTTTGCCCCCCATAATAAAAACATCTGCCTGATGGATTTTTTTCATATCTTCAGTGGTAAGTTGATAATCATGCAGGCATCCCACGTCCTTACTCACCATATTGATCACCTGCGTATCGGTGCCTTCTGCAATGACCTTTGTATGTAAATAAAGCGGATATGATGAAGTCACTACTATTAGGGATGCATCCTCTGCTACACCTTGATTTCCTGGTTGCCTTTGCTGATATTTGCAGCCTATAAACCCGATATAAAGAACTGCTAGTATAAGCCCTATACACCACTTGATTTGTCGTTTTTTCCCCATTGGATCCCTTCCTTTCCTTTCGCTACACTCATTATATGTTTCTTTGTCAAGTTTATGTTTGCTAGGGTTGTCTTCTTCATTTTCCCATTTCACCTATTCAACCTTCTAAAAATCCTCTATAATAAGGATACACTATCCAATGACGAAAGGATCAATGAAATGAACTATACTTTACAAAACAACTTACTTACTGCCACCATTAAATCAAGTGGTGCCGAACTTTGTTCGTTAAAAGACCACACAGGTACTGAACACATATGGACTGCTGATAGCCGTTACTGGGGACGCCATACCCCTGTACTTTTCCCTTTAGTCGGCAAAGTCCTTGATAATACTTATACACATAATGGCAAAGATTATAGCGTGGGTCAGCACGGTTTTGCACGTGACCTAGACTTCGAAGTTACGTACCAAACACCGACTGCCATTACTTTTGCACTCACTGCAAACGACCACACCCTTACGATGTATCCATTCCTTTTCGAACTCCGTATTACTTACACACTTGAAGGTCACACCCTTGCCATTACTTACGATGTGCATAATGCAGACAAAGAAACCATTGGCTTCAAAATCGGCGCACACCCTGGCTTTATGTGTCCAGTCTATGATAATGAGACAATGGAAGATTACTACTTCCAATTCCCTGAAGAAGAGACTGCTACTTCTCTAGCACTTGTAGATCCTGGTTACTTCAAGACTGAAACTTCTACTTGGACAGGTACGACTTTACCTATCTCTCCAGAACTCTTCAAGGATGATGCCCTTGTATTCACCAACCTTAAAAGTTCATCGATTGCACTACGTTCAAAGAAACGTACGAGCTATCTCGAAGTGGGCTTTGAAGGCTTCCCATTTTTAGGCCTTTGGTCTCCACATACACCTTCACCATTTGTCTGTATCGAACCTTGGTTTGGTCACGCGGATTATGTGGACGAATCACGTGAATGGATGACAAAAAAAGACCTCGTGATGTTAGAGCCTGCTAAAACTTTTAGTTGTACCCATACAATGATACTCCACTTCGCGTAATACCTATACATGATTGAAACAAAAGAAGGACTTGCTCTGCAAGTCCTTCTTTTGTTTCATGGTCATAGCTTCCTTTAAAGGTTGCATATAGTAGAGGTAGTAAACCTTTATGAAAGGAGGGTGTCCCATGTCACCTACATCCCTTTATCCCCCTATTTTATCGAGGCAATCCACCGGTTCTCTCATTGTAGACGTTACTTCCGACCCACTCTTGGGCCCTATGAAACCTTTGGCTGATACACCTGTGGTTATTAAACGCTACAAAAACGATGGGAGTTCCGAAACAATTGCTGAATTACTTACTGATCGTAATGGCCAAACCCCTCTTATTGAACTCAATGCACCACCTGATGAACTTACCCAGCAGCCCGATCCTAAGGCCACACCTTTTGTGTATTTTACCATTGAAGTGGCTCGAGAAGGGTATATCCCTACTATCATTACAGGCTCTCAGATTTTCTCTACCATTGAATCCATCCAGCCAGTCTACCTCACGCCACGCCTCACACGTCAGACACCACCCGCAAAAACCGATGATATTTACATCGGGCCACCGACACTTTACGGTGATTACCCACCTAAAATCCCTGAAGCCAAAATTAAAGATACCAATGTACCAGGCTTTATCGTTCTTAGCTCCGTCGTTGTCCCTGAATTCGTCATCGTCCATGATGGTTCACCCAATAACAATAGTGCACCTAACTATACGGTCCCTTTCAAAGACTACATTAAAAATGTGGCCTCCTCTGAAATTTACCCTACCTGGCCAAAAGAAACGATACGTGCCAACTGTACAGCCATTACCTCCTTTACCTTAAACCGTATCTTTACCGAGTGGTACCGTAATAAAGGTAAAAACTTCACCATTACCAACTCAACTGCCTATGACCACGCCTTCTTCTATGGACGCAATATCTTTGATACCATTTCACAAGTGGTAGATGAAATGTTTGATAACTATATCAAACTCCCTAACGTCACTCAACCACTTCTTAGCCAATACTGTGATGGCGCTAGAGTCTCATGTCCTAACTGGATGAGTCAATGGGGAAGTAAAGATCTAGGGGATGATGGCCTTTCTTCAGATAAAATCTTACGCTTCTACTATGGTGATGATATCATTATCGCTGAAGCACCTGTGGTTACAGGTAATCCTGCATCTTATCCTGGCAAACCTTTAAAATTAGGTGATAGTGGACCTAGTGTGCGTGTCATCCAGGAACAACTCAACCGCATCTCCAATAATTATCCACTCATTCCTAAAGTAAAAACCAATGGTGTCTTTGACGAAGCTACCCAAACGGCGGTGAAAACCTTCCAAAAAATCTTCCACCTCCCACAAGATGGCGTCGTAGGCAAGACCACTTGGTACAAAATATCTGAAATTTATGTCGCTGTGACGAAAATAGCCGAATTATTGCCTTAAACTTAAGCATTGCCCGAGACTGGAGGGGCAATGCTTTTATTTTTTAAATTATTATGATATATTATGACTAGATAGATATTTTTATAATTTTTAGGGGGGTTTTTATGTTTAATCGTATACGCTCTGTTAAATGGCGTTTTTTACCTATTTTTTTACTTTTTGCAGTCTATCCTTTAATTGTACGTCTCGTCCACTTTAAGTTAGACCCATCCTATCAAGCGCTTTATCTTAGTGAAACGTCGAAGGATTGGTTTTTCTACTACAAATCCGTCGCCTTTATCCTTCTCACCGTATGGATGCTCTTATGCATCGTTGCCTTACGTAAGAAGATTAAGCTCCACCGTGATGTGTGGTTTCAGTGTTACTACCTATTAGGTGGTGTATTCATTATCACTAGCTTACTTTCTGCTTTCTTTTCTGACTACCGTACTTGTTCCATCTTTGGTGCACCCACTCGCTTTGAAGGCATCGGCGTCATTGTATGCTACATCATGGTGATGTTTTATACTTTCTTTGTATTTGAAGAGAAGAAAACTTTCAAGTATATGCTTATAGGCCTTATGATTCTTGTATTGATTCAGTTGATACTAGGCATTAGTCAATTTATAGGCTATGACTTAATGAATATGATGTGGATTAGAGATTTTATATCTCCTGGTGAAGTGGAACAATATTACTACTTCTCGCCTGGTACAGAACCACTCTTCTTGCCAACACAGCCTGGTGCGTGGACAGGTAGTATCGGTAATAAAAACTACTCAGGAAGCTTTATCGCACTTGCCTTACCACTCCTTGCTACCCTTACTTGGTTCTGTAAGAAGAAATGGCTACAAGTCGCTTTGTTCTTCACTACTTTAGCAAGTATTTTCATTATGTTTGCTTGCCAATCACAAGCTGGACAAGTCGGTATCGCTTGTGTCTTTATAGCTTTTATCATTTTATTCTTTAAGGCTTTTCCAACAGCTGTACATACTTTTAAAACATCGGACATGCGCAAAAAAACAAAGTACCTCTCACTCACCCTTTTTATGATAGTGTATCTCACTTTTACACTTTATGCGACAGGCGCTTCTCGAGAAATCCACAATATGTTTTACTCTATCGGGGTTTCTCTTGGCATGGTAGAAGAAAAAGTAAATACTGCTTTGAAGTCACCACAAGTTGTGGATTTTGACTTCGATACCCACAAAGTAAGTATCCTTACCGAGGACGGTGATACTCTTCATATAACGGTGACACCAGATGCACTTAAGTTTGAAGATCAAGATGGCACTCTCCTTACTGCCACTGAATTTGAGTCTGGTTCTTTCGTATTGAAATCGCCTGCATTTTATAACTACACTTTCTCCATTAGTCGTGCCGAAGCTGAAAGCTGCTTATTCTTCTTACTTATGTCTGAGTCCGGTGATTTAAGTGCACAGTGTGGCTTCTTGATGGACCAGGCTGGAAAAGTATCTCTGGTTAGCTACAGCACTCTTCAACCTATCGAAATAGATACACCACCTACACTAGGTTTTGAAGGCCATGAACGCCTTGGTTCTGGACGTGGTTACATATGGTCTAGAAGCTTACCACTTCTTAAGGATTATATGCTTTTAGGCGAAGGCCCCGACACCTTTATTTATGCCTTTCCTCAAAACGACTTTTGGGGCAAATGGCAACACATGGGGAATCCTTTTATTGTGGTTGATAAACCTCACAATACTTATTTGCAAATATGGATCAATCAAGGCTTCATCGCACTTCTTGCCTTCGTGCTCATCAATGCCATTTATCTCTTCCATTGCATCAAGCTTTATGCCTTTAAGAAATCTTATAGCTTTGATGAAGCCATTGGTATAGGCATTATGTTAGGCGTGATTGGCTACCTGGTCGCAAGTTTCTTCAACGATACGACCCTTTCTGTCACACCACTCTACTTCGCGCTTCTTGGTAGCGGTATGGCGTATAATCGTATCTATACACTCGCTTCTTCAGAAGAAACCGCTGAAGTGGTCCAAGACTAACGTAAAACAAACCCTCGTCACTAGATGAGGGTTTACTTTTTTTATGGTTTGTTTCATAATAAAACAATAACACATAAGATAAGGGAGTTTTTGTATGAGTATTGTATTTCACCAAACCATCGTGCATTTATTAGATAACACTTTAGATATACCGCTACTTTCTAGTGGCCCACTGACTTTATCAGACGAGACTGAAGCTTTCATCACTTCTCATATGCTGAAGCTTTTAGAAAACATGAGTTTATCCAACGGTACTTTCACCGAAGAATCTGACTACGGGAAGCTTTTCCGTGAAGGTAGCTATGACTTTTATGAGCTTTCTTGCGACCTTGCGAGACAAATTTTTGCCTATATGAAAAACTATGCAGGCATCCCAAGTGGGGATTTAATCATTGCCGACTTTACTAGGGACACCACCCATTATTTCGGTTTCTTCAAGGTCAACTACAAAGAAGCTTTCACCCACTATGTAGACCAAGGTGCTGAAGGAGCTTGCAATACTTTGATCAAGCACAAAAGCATCTTCCCTGATAGCTCAAGCAAAATCCAAGAAGCTGTCTTAATAGACTTATCTTCTTTACACCTTGATGTGGTGGATACCTTAAAAGAAAAATACTTAAAAGACTTACTTGGCTTCACCAGTTCTTTAACTGTTAAAGAAAAAATCAAAGTAGTGGAGCACGTGATGAATGAAGCCATCGAAGAAAATTTTGAAAACAAATTAGAAGCCATGTCTTTTGTAAAAAACAATATTGCTAAGAGCATCAGTAGTTCTTCAAGCATTATGCTCGAAGAAATCCTAGAAGAAACTTTCGGTGACCATGAAGCCATCATTGATACCTGTCTTTCAAAGTGCGAAGCCTTCGGCCTCACTGAGAAGACGATCCCTTTGCCGAAAGCGGAAACGACTTATAAAAAATACGCTTCCCATAAACTCAAGACTAATACAGGTATCGAACTCAAGCTACCAACCGAAATGCTTAACGACCCAAATATCATCGAGTTTATCAATAACCCTGACGGTACCATCTCCATCGTCCTTAAAAACATTGCCGAACTCATTAATAAATAATAAAAAGCCGATCTTCTGCAAAGGAAGATCGGCTTTTCGTTCGTTATTCAGTTCGTATCGCACTAAGTGCTGAAAGTTTCATGGCACGTCTCGCTGGGAAGTACCCTGACACAAGACCGATTAATGTAGAGAAAAGTAGTGCTGCTACTGCTAACCACAAAGGAATCTCTGATATCGTCTCGCCTCCGCCCATCATCATGCTTGCTGCTATTTGTCCACCAAACTTATTGATAAGGATGGAAATACCATAAGAGAAGATAACACCTACTCCCCCTCCAATAGCTCCTATCATCAGTGCCTCCATTAAAAACATCTTTTTAATATCTGTAATTTTAGCACCGATTACCTTCATAACACCTATTTCTTTTGTACGTTCATAAATGGACATCATCATCGTATTGGTAATACCGATAGCTGCTACGAAGAGTGAGATAGCGCCAATGCCACCAAGTATAACTTGAATGCTATTGGCTACTTTTTTCATTTCTTCTAAGTATTCCATCGGACTGTATCCACGGAACCCCATATCATTCATTTGTTTTTGAATGGCTACAACTTCATCTTCATTTGCTACCTTCACCTTAATGCTTTGATACTTGTTGCTATCTTGATAACGTCCACCTTCATAGTCTTTACCATAAAGTTTCTTTTGATAGGCTTTCTGTTCCTCTAGAAGCTTATCAAATAGCCCTCTAGAAATGTAAACTGAATATGCATTTTGAGTCATATCACTGTAAAGCCCTGTGACAGTAACTTTAGTATTTTTAGGTGGCTTTACCTTTTGTCCTTCACGCCCTGTCACTGGCTTCCCAGTCTCCCAATCAAGCTCTGCTAAGTTAATCTCCATGGTATCACCTGGATTAATAGCGATTGGTTCGCTTCTGCCATACCTACCTGGTCTTTTCCCTTTTTTGGAGAATTCTCTCGCATAACCTTGCCCAAAGACAATATAGTTTTTCTCACCTTCCGCTGGAAGCGCCTCTCCTATATCTGCCGTATAGCCTAGTGCTTCTAAGTCTTGTGGATCCATCGCGATCAAATTCATACTCCAATTACTACGGTATTTACCCAGTTCGAGATACGCGTTCATGCTCAATTCTGGTACCACACGCTCTACACCCGGAATTTGGCTAATGGTTTCTATCGCCTTGTCATCAAGTTTTGGCGCCTTCGGGTCATCCCAATTGTTCGGCCATACCTCGATAACCGTAAGAGAACTCATACTTTCCATCTGGGCTCTAAAGTTGGAGTTCATGGCTATTCCTAGAGAAAGCATAAGTATAATGGAGCTTGCTCCGATAATAACACCTAATATGGTGAGAAAGGTACGAAGCTTACGCCGCCATAAGCTTCGTATACTCATCATAATGAGATCATTAATCCTCATCGAAACCTAACTCTTCTTGTTTTTTACGACGTTTTTTAAGAACCAATGCAGTGATTCCTGCGGCTACTAATGTTCCTACCCCAATACCACCAAGTAATGGCCAAGGATTTTTCTTCTCTTCAACTGGTGGAAGTACTTCCTCAAATCCTGGATTCATGCCGCCTTCTGGGAATACCATTGGTTCCATCACTTCCATCTCAAAATCATGAACGAGTGTCTGTACTACACCTGCCACATCTTCATACTCTACTAAGATTTGTCCTTGTAAAGTACCCCCTTGATTTGGAATGATTACAGGCTCATATGATTCTGTAGCACCTTTTTCCATCACACCAATAAACATCATATTTTCTTGTACAGTAAAGCCTTCACCTACTGTCGTAATCTTCACGTTACTGATATTTGTCTTCCCTGTATTGTAGATACGTGCTGTCATGTACGCTTCCATACCGACCTCAACTGTGTCTACTTGCACATCTGCAATCTCAAGCTTTGTCACTTGCTCTACTGGAATACCGATATTTTCTTTGGCAGTAATCGCATTGCCTTCTTCGTCTTCGTATTCCATTTCAATGGTGATTTCATAAGTCTTTGGCATCGCACTTGGAATCGTATAAAGGGTAATATCCTTCATCACTAATTCTCCTGGTGCCATATCTTGAATAAAGAACGTGTTACTTGCATTCACAGGTGTGAAGACGCTTCCTGTATTTTTCTCGCCTTCTTCATTCACTGTAATGTTTGCTTTTAAGTTATGTACTGATTTTTTATTGTTTGTATTTAAGAAGCCTAACTGAAGCTCAAATTGTTCACCCGCTTTTACAATGACTGGTTGTGATGCATAGTTGCCAATGATTACTTTTGGCTTACCTTTCGCTTCACCTTCTTCGCCTTCTTCTTTTTCTGGATTGTCGATACTTACTGTTGCGTATTGACTCATGGTCACATCTTCATTGTTTAGTCTATACTTTGCTTGAATCTCGATGAGGTGTGTGCCTGTCACCACATCTTTGCCTGCTGTGAACTGTACGTTAAAGCCTTGCTTGCCGCCTTTTGGAAGTTCATTGATGACAAACATATTTTTTGATTTTGGCACGATGCCCTCTGCACCTTTTACACTTACTGTTACATTCTTCGCACCATCTTCTGCTACTACATTGAAAGCTACATTGAAAGTCTCGCCTACTTTATGAATACCTGATGGCTCTTTAATGCCTTCGATGCTGATTTCTTTTGCAAAAGCTGTCGCCTGTGTATTGATGTAGATCGTCTGTGTTTCTTCCTGTGTCTTTCCTAAATCATCACTATAGCTTAATTTAATTTGTTGTGGAATCATGGATGCACTATTGTCCACTACTTGTAAGCCTACAGAAAGTTTCTCTGTCTTGCCACTCCCTACGTTATTGATATAACGCACGTTACTACCATCTGTTACAATAATTTTTTCATTTGGTACAAGTTCTACTTTGACATTTTTTGCAGCCACATGGCCTACATTTTTTACAT
This sequence comes from Cellulosilyticaceae bacterium, assembly GCA_051656485.1. GTDB lineage: Bacteria > Bacillota > Clostridia > Lachnospirales > Cellulosilyticaceae > JBOFDK01. The sequence continues at coordinate 2,277 of JBOGBZ010000115.1, read as the reverse complement.
TCACTTGAATGTTTTGAGGTTTGCCTGCTTGGAAACCTGTGGTATTGTTTACTGAAAGTTCAAGAGATGGTGGCATAAAATCGCTATCGACTTTAAGTTGAAGTGTTTTTTCCACTGCATTTTTACCATCTTTATCTGCAATTTTCACTTTAATCTTATGAATACCACGAGTTACTTTTTCATCAATATCTGCTACAAAAGTAAAGTCCTTAGACTCTCCTTTGCCAAGCTCCGGTATACTCACTTCTTTTGTCTTAATCACAATTCCTTGTGAAGCTTTTTTATCTTCTAACTCAAAAGTCATTTTCCCTTGCTGTGTCGTAGCTTTTCCATTGTTCATTAAACTAAATGCTACTTGTTGTCTTTCGCCTGTTACCACATTGATCGCATTTTGTGTAACCTGAATACCTTCTCCTGCTGCAACCTTTGGTTTTGCATTTGGTAGTGCAATAGTTATAGTGGCCGGATTAGTCATACCCTCATAATCCATTTCAATTGCTACACTATTCCCATTCCCGTTATACTCAAGGTTTAAAATAAAGATACTGCCATCGCCATTAATCTGTACTTCGCTAGGGCTAAAGTTTTCATTAACACTTCCAGTTAACCCTATATATGTAATTTTATCTACCAATGAAGCATCTACCTTCAAATAAATATTAAAGTGATCGCCTTGTTCTAATTCTTTATCTACAGCATTACCTTCAATAACTAATCCTGCTGTTCCTGTACCTTCTGCTTTTGACTTTACTGCCTCTGCAAATACAGTGCCTCCCATCGGATATACCGTACCCGCTGCTAACATCCCTGCTAGCACTAAAGCTGTTAGCTTATTCTGCTTTTTCATATACAATCTCCCTTCCTTCTTCTGTATTCTCTTCAATCTTGTGAATATTACCATCAATCAATGTAATGACTTGATTTGCATAATCTGCAATCTCTGGATCATGTGATACGATAATGAGTGTCTGATCGTACTGCTTCGCAATCCCTGTAATCATTTCCATGACCTCGATGGTTGTGTGGGTATCCAAGTTCCCCGTAGGCTCATCTGCAAAGAGAATGGCTGGTTTATTCACAAAAGCCCTAGCGATACTTACCCTTTGCTGCTGGCCACCACTCATCTCCTTTGGCTTATGATGAAGTCTTGTCCCAAGGCCTACTGCTTGTAGCATCTCCTTCGCTATCTTATCCCGTTCTTTTTTAGGTATCCCTTGAAAAATAAGGGGTAACGATACATTTTCCAACGCTGTTAAAGATGGAATAAGGTTATACGACTGAAACACGAATCCTACGTATTTTTGTCTAAAAATCGCAAGTTGCGCCTCATCTAACTGTTCCATATGCTTGCCTCTTAGCTTGATAATCCCCTTGGTAGGCTTTTCCAAACCAGCTAACATATTAAGCAGTGTGGACTTTCCCGAACCTGATGTGCCAAACAAACAACAAATCTCACCTTTTTTAATGGAGAGGTTTACATCATCCAATGCAATAATTTTTTCTTTACCCATACGGTAAACTTTTCTTAGGTTTTGTACCTCTATTATATTCTCCAACTTATCCCTCCTCGCTGTTGGCAACTTATTTTAGTATAGTATAAGCTTCCTACTTTTTCTAGTTATTAAGACAATTCTTAAGATTTTTTTAAGAATTGCGAAAAAAACTGCCCCTTTTTAAGACGCAATGCATCCAAAAAAGTTGCAGTTTTTTACATATTTAATGACCGTCTAAGTAAATCCATCGTATTTTTAAGACAAAGCTTTCCATAACCCCATTTGGTATCTGGGTAAGTAACGCCTTTAACATCTCTTTTGGCACCTCTTAGCAAGTAAGTCCGTACATACTCTCCGTATAAGAAAGCATTTCTGCCTTCTACGATCCCCCACTGCATCATCAGTGCAACGGCTCCTGTCACATGAGGCGTTGCCATACTCGTTCCACTGAGTGTACGATACCCTCCAGTATTGCTCACTGCCAAGATATCCACGCCTGGTGCCACCAAGTCCGGCTTGATACTTTGATTCGTCCGTGTATAGCCTTGCCCACTAAATCCCGCTATTTGATTGGTGATGGCATCATACGCCCCTACTGTGATCACATTGGATGCAGTAGATGGCGTCGTCACCGTAACTTCTGGTGTTGATTGGACGAAAAACGTCGTCTCTCCTGATTGTTCCGAACTCTCTCCCCATACGTTGTATTGACCATTTACAATGCTATCGCCGTAAACGCGCCCGCGCCATATGCCTTCATTAATGGCCTTACCATTGTCCCCCA
>JBOGBZ010000114.1:0-6886 GCA_051656485.1 Cellulosilyticaceae bacterium | reverse complement strand
GATGGTGTGCATATGCATACGGTGGAGGCAACTACAGAAGAAGAGCTTGATCACATTGAAGAGGAACTACGCGAAAAAGGCTACTTGATTGATTGACAGGTGTCTTGACATATGATACGATAACCTCAATTATAAAATGCATTAAAGTTTAGAAATGAGGGGAAGTATATGGAAGTAGCTACTAAGAGACAGTATGAATGGGTAAGTAAGCTTGTGGATCGTTATCTTATTAAAGGGCTAGGCGGAATGGCATCAGGATTATTTTGTACCTTGATTATCGGGCTTATTTTAAAGCAAATAGGTGGATTTATAGGTGATACAACAATAGGGATGATACTTATTCAGGTAGGCCAAATAGCTAGTGTGCTGACAGGAGTAGGGATAGCTATAGGTACAGCACATAGTCTAGGTGCACCTAAGCTTGTACTTTATGCAAGTGCTATTAATGGGATGCTAGGTGCTTATGCAGTACAGCTTACTACAGGAAAGCTTATTCAAGAGGGCAGTGTCTTACTAAGTGGGCCTGGAGATCCACTTAGTGCATTCTTAGCTACGGTAATTGGTTTGGAAGTAGGTATGCTAGTGGCGGGTAAAACCAAGTTAGACATACTGCTTACACCTGCTGTAACTATCTGTGCAGGAAGTTTAGTAGGAATCGTGATGGGTCCACCTATTGCATCATGCACGACTTTATTAGGAGAGACGATTCAATATGCTACTGAATTACAACCATTACTTATGGGCATCGTGATTTCGGTTTTGATGGGTATTTTCTTAACGTTACCTATTAGTTCAGCAGCTATTGGCTTGATATTAGGTTTATCAGGTATTGCAGCTGGGGCGGCAACGGCTGGATGTGCGGCACAGATGGTAGGCTTTGCAGTGATGAGTTATAGAGAAAATAAATTAAATGGCTTACTTGCACAGGGATTAGGTACATCCATGTTGCAAATGCCAAATATTATCCGTAATCCGAAGATCTGGATACCACCTATTGTAGCAAGTGCTATTACAGGGCCATTGGCAACGATGGTATTTAGACTAGAGAATGTAGCGGCAGGTTCAGGAATGGGGACGGCTGGGCTTGTAGGTCCACTCCTTACTTGGGAAACGATGAAAGGTGTGGCATCGCCAGTGATGGTAATGAGTGGGATTTTATTACTACACTTTATCTTGCCTGCGCTTATTACATGTGGTGTAGCAGAGCTTTTACGAAAAAAGGGATGGATTAAAGAAGGCGACTTAACTTTAGAGTTATAACAATAAAAACGTAGCAGACATATTGCTACGTTTTTATTTGGACGAATTTTGCATCTGATTTTTAAATAATATGATATAATAAAGTAAAATTCAGAAGAAAAAGGAGAGGCTATGTTAGAAGAATTAAAAGCAGAATTAAGACAGGGGAAAAAGACATACATATTCCAAGGCATTTCAATCCTACTTTTTGCGGTGTTTTTAGGGTTTGGGGTGGAGGTGCTTGCTGCATATGCACCACCTATAGTACTCAATGGTAGTTTGTTTTTATGGTTAGGCATAAATCTTGTGGTTATGAGTTGCTATGCTATTTATAGCTTTATAAAGATACTTTTAAAGGAAGAACAACTTATAAAGACACCTAGTAAAACAGTTCTTTATAAGGTACTTATGTTTTTGATATGTTTTTCAATAAGTGGTTTTATCTTTTTACAAACGACAGGAATGGCTATTCCAATTATTGCATTAGGTATTACATACCTTGTACTAGTAAGTGCAAGTAGTACAAGTCAATCAAAAAAAATTCTGATGGTAGCAGGACTCATGTGGTTTTGGGCGTTATTTATCATTCTGTACTTTACGGCACCGATTGTATGTATGGTACTGTATAACCTAATCAAAAGTACTTTAATAGTAGAAATGATTATTAATGTATTGCTTATAGCACTTAGTATCGTGATTTATATAGGGGTTATAAAGAAATTAACTGATCATTGTAATGCATAGCATCTAGCGCAAACTAGATGCTATTTTTTTTATAGTTCATCATTATTTTTATAGTATTTCCATAGTGTATAGCGAAGGCTAGAGGCAATGGCATCGGCCATATGCATAACCGTAGCAAGTCTGGTATTTTGAAGGACTACCATATTCATGAGGCTACTGAAGTTAACAATGCCTGTAATATGGAAATCACCAATAGCAGGCAGATCTTTTTTGACACCAGCACCGGGTTTAATGCCACCAGATCCGATACGAATAGAGCCTACATTATCCATGGAACCAAGACAGGCGTCGATGGCTAATATAAGAGCAGAAGGATGAAGCTGCTTCACAGAGGCAACGGTTTCTGCTAAGTTTTTCGCGTGGACAGGTGTATCTAGGGTGCCTAGCACAGTTACGTTTTTAAAATGCATATCAGCGAGTTTATAGCCAACTAGAGGGCCTAGGCTATCGCCAGTTGCTCGATCAGTACCAATACAGATGATAACTAGTTTGTGCTCGTGATGTGGTAGTAGTTGTGAAAAGTAGTCATATAAAGTATTGGTGAAAATATTAAAATGCTTAGGGTCATTGAGAGAAATATATACCGAGTTAATTTTGGTATCATAAGCTGTAGACATATTATCACCACTTTCAACGATTAGTATTTCCCTAAAAGAAGTAAAATTATTTATGGTTTTTAAATAAATTATTCTATGCGCGTTTTTTGGTAGATAAAGTTTTTATCTGTAAAAATACCAAGATAAAAAAATAGACAAGCTCGACAAGAAAGATTAAAAACTGCATAGAAGATATAGTATGCTCTTGGATATGGATAAAAATGGAAGGAGTTATACAATGGGAAAAATAATTTATAATCCAAAAACAAAAGCTAATAGTGTGGAAGAGGTAGAGGATGTACAAGTTGTGAAAGAAGTAGAGAAAGGATGTCAAGCAGAGGCGCGTATTGAGGCACTTATTGAGAATCTCAATTCAGTAAGACCGATAGGTGATACAGACTGTGACTATGCAGTTTATTTAGAAGACTATGCTTATACATATATATATCAATATGCAAATACGGACTTGTCCTGTGAACATTCTGCAGCGATTGTAGGTGAATATTATCCAGAGACAAAAGAAGTCATCATATGTGGGGTCCTGCCTATTCAAAAGCGTTATTTAAGTCATGCAGAAGAGTGGGTTAATGAAGAAGCGTTACAAGGACTCTACGATGAAAAAGAAAAATACTTCCCTGGAGCCTCAATTTTAGGATGGTTACATATGCAGCCTGGGTACGGAACCATGTTGACCATGAAAGAGGTAAAAGTACATAGAGACTTATTTACAAGAGAAGGAAGCCTACTTCTTTTAGTAGACCCCATCAATCGCTTGGAAAGTTTCCATGTGTATGAAAATGAAATGTTAAAAGAGCAAAGTGGCTACTATATTTATTATGACAAAAATCCATGTATGCAACAGTATATGTTAGACAAGCCATTTATAAATCTTGAAAAAGAAGAGGAAGAAGATAACGTCGTTAATCAATTTAGAGAAATTGGACGTAGAAGAAAAAAAGAGTATCAACAAAGAAAGCAGACCAATTTTACAGTTATTGCAGCAAGTGTTGCACTGTTAGCAATGGCAGCATTTATGCTACGTATGGGTGAGAATGATCAAAAAGCACGGGAACAACAAAACCAGTTACAACAACAGATGGAAAGTGCCAATGTAGCCAATAAGCCAAACTTGCCAACAGAAGGACAAAACTCGCCATTTGTCTTTAATCCACAAACGCCAGTGAGTTCATTGCCAGAAGAAGTCACACAAGGTGGAGCAGTAGTAGGAGAGGAAGAAAGCGTACCAACTATGGCTGAAAAAATAGAGACAGAAGAAGCAGTAGAGCCAGAGGAAAATGAAGAGGCAGAAGCTGAGGACGATGCAGTGGCTGAAGAAAGCAGCACGGAGGAGACACCAAAGGCACCTGAAAAAGAAGTGGTAGAGGAAGAAAAACAAGCTGTGACGAAGGAAGAGAAGCCAGCTATAGAAAAGCAACGTACCTATGTAGTAGAAGAAGGGGATACATTACGTAAAATCAGTATGAAGCATTTTAATACTGAGCTTCGTACAAAAGAGATTATAGCCTTAAATGAAATAGATAATGGGGATCATATTTATGTAGGGCAAGAGCTTAAAATACCAAATAAATAAGATTGGCATAAAATGGGGGAAGCTACAAAAATAAACAATAATAATAGTCAAAATATTGAGAAAAAGAAAAAAGTATTATATACTAGATATTATTGACTTTAGGAGGGGAATTATGGAAAAAAGACAGCTAAAGTGTTTATTTGTAGCATCTGAAGTAGCACCGTATGCAAAAACAGGGGGATTGGCAGATGTAGCATTTGCACTTCCCAAGGAATTACAAGAAAATGGGGTAGATGTAAGGGTTGTCATGCCTTATTATCATACATTGCAGGGGAAATTCTTTGAGCACGACACACATTTCTTGACCAGTTATAATGTGAATCTTAATTGGAGAAAACAAGGCGTTGGGGTGTACTATGATGAGGCAACAGTGCCCACATATTTTTTGAAAAGTGATCAGTATTTTCACAGACCTCAATTCTACGGGGAGTGGGATGACGCAGAACGTTTTGCGTATTTTTGCAAAGCTACACTCGATTTACTCAAGCACATCGATTTTCAACCAGACATTATCCACTGTAATGATTGGCAGACAGGCCCTTTATGTCTGATGCTTAAAGATAAGTACTGTCATGATCCTTTTTATAGCAAAATGAAGACAGTATTTACGATACATAATATGAAGTACCAAGGAATCTTTGGGAAAGAGCAGGTACTTGATGTATTGGAATTAGATGAAGGCTATGCTGTGACTGATTGTTTAGAATTCCATGGAGGCTTAAGCTATATGAAGGCAGGTCTTCTTTATTCAGATCAGATTAATACAGTAAGTCCGACTTATGCAGAGGAAATCAAGACTTGGGAGTATGGATGTGGACTCAATCGTCTACTATCAGAAAAGCTTTCAGGTAAGCTATGTGGTATCTTAAATGGGATTGATTATGAACTTTATAATCCAGAAACAGATAAACACTTGTACACCAATTACGGCGTAGGAGATGTTGATGGTAAGAAGAAAAATAAGAAAGCTTTCCAAAAAGAATACGGTCTAGAAGAGCGAGACTGTATGATGGTTGGTGTAATCTCTCGTATTACGGACCAAAAAGGCTTTGATTTGCTGAAGCAGACCATAGAAAATAGCTGGATTATGGATAAGATTATGGAGATGGATATCCAGTTCGTTGTACTTGGTACAGGTGATATGGAGTATGAAAATATGTTCAAGCACTTTGCGCATAAGTATAGTAAACGTGCGGGGATATTTCTAACATTTAATGAAGCTTTGGCACAGAAGATTTATGCAGCATCTGATGTCTTTTTAATGCCTTCAGCTTTCGAGCCTTGTGGACTTGGACAATTAATGGCAATGCGTTACGGTAGTGTGCCTCTCGTACGTAAGACAGGTGGACTTAAAGATACAGTAATGCACTATAATGTCATGACAGGAGAAGGAACAGGCTTTGAGTTTGAAGAGTATACAGGCTACTGGCTGTATCGTAAACTCCAAGAAGCTTATAGCTACTACAAAGAACAACCACAGGTATTCGAAAAGATTCGCCGTAATGCCATGGAAGCACCTTTCTCATGGGGAGAGTCTGCGAAAAAGTATGAAGCGATGTACAGGTCATTAATAGGATAAAACTCTATACATACCCCTCTATAGCTTGTCATATAGTTAAGTAATAGGACAAACTTATAGGGGGGATTTTATGTGCAGTAAAAGCATCAAAAGAACGCTGCAAATAGCCAGCGTATACATAGGTGCAGTTATAGGAGCTGGATTTGCCTCAGGGCAAGAAATGATACAGTTTTTCACGCGTTATGGAATGAAGGGAATGTATGGGCTCGTACTAGCAGGAATCTTACATGGGGCCATAGGGGCTATACTTTTAGAAGTGGCGTATGAAAAGAAGTGGCAAGACTATGATACCCTTCTAAGTCACTTGATGGGGAAAACTTTAGGGAAAATCTTAAAGTGGTTGGTCAATATTTTTCTCTTTGTATGTTATTCCGCGATGATTGCGGGAGCAGGCGCTATCTTGCAGCAACAGTTTGGCCTGCCAGTATGGGTAGGTGGTTTACTGATGGCAGGAGGCTGCCTGATCACCTTTTTATCAGGGTCAAAAGGTTTTGTAAGGATGAATAGTTTATTGGTACCCGTACTGTGTATAGGCGCGGTAGGTTTAGGGACGTATATGGTGCTGTTTAAAGAAGCACCGGTATGGAGTATGAGTGGCAGTACAGGAGCCATAAGAAACTGGGTCACATCAGCTATTCTTTATGTGTCTTATAATACTTTAACGGTCATGGTGGTTTTAGTACACCTGAGCGGAGAGATGCATGCGAAAAAAGAAGGCGTATGGGCTGGGTGGATAGGTGGACTTGGCTTGGGGTTAGTGGGCTTAAGTATAGGCGCATGTACGTTGCTGTATTATAGTCGTATTTCACAATTAGAGATACCTATGATGGGGATTTTGCTAGATTATCCGAAGGTATTTCAATACATGTATCTGGTGGTTCTTGTATTGGCAATGTACACAACAGCCATTGCCAATGGCTATGGTATGATTGAAAATATGTCGGGCAAGAAGGCACAGCATAAGAAAATGATGATTATTGGCATAAGCGTATTAGGATTACTTGGTGCAAAAGTAGGTTTTTCTCACATTGTGGCACATGTTTTTCCCCTTTTTGGCTATATAGGATGCTTTGAAATCCTCATGCTAATAGTGTATTATAGTTATATGAAGTGGGAAAATAGGAGGAATTAAAATTG
>JBOGBZ010000113.1:0-59209 GCA_051656485.1 Cellulosilyticaceae bacterium | reverse complement strand
GCAGGGCCTCCACCAATGACGATGAGCTCATACTGTGTCTTCATGGCCGTCACCTCCTTTCGGTGTCATGCCCGCTAAAATATAAGACCCTTCGTGGTCAAGGCAAATCGCCTCATAAGGTACGCCTAATTCCCTTGCTAAAAGTGCCACTACCTTCGGCGAGCAAAAGCCCCCTTGGCATCTCCCTGCCCCTGCCCGTGTGCGTCGTTTAATGGCTTCTACCGTGGTGGCTGGCACTGGGGAATGAATGGCATCTATAATCTCCCCCTCCGTCACCTTCTCACAGCGACACACCACATTGCCATAAGCAGGGTTCTTACACACCAAGTCCTGCCACTTTTCTTTAGGCATCTCCGCTAGGCGTGGGATCTGTCTGGTGGCGATAAAGTCATCTTTGGGTTTCAATGTAAGTCCACTTGCTTCAAGCATGCCTACTACATCCACAGCAATGGCTGGTGCTGAGGAAAGACCTGGCGACTTGATGCCCGCTACATGAATAAACTGCGCATACTTTGTGGAAGGCTGAATCATAAAGTCGTCCTGATCGCTTAAGGCACGGTTCCCCGCGAAGTTACGGATGTTATCTCGGTAGTAAATATTGGGACAAGTCTTTGCCACTTTCTCTCTTATAAAAGTAAAGGCTTTATGGTCTGTCACCACATCATCCTTATCTTCTATATCTACTGCATCGGGGCCTACGATGAGATTACCATGGGCGGTAGGTGCTACCAGTACCCCTTTTCCTTCTTTTGTGGGGCACTGAAAAATTACGTGACTGACTAGCTCCCCTTGGGTTTTATCTAGCAGATAGTATTGCCCTTTATTTGCCCTAATGTGAATGGTGGTCTCCCCTATCATCCGTGCGATATCATCTGCGTATAGTCCCGCTGCATTGATGACATACCGTGCAGTCACTTCCTTCTTCCCTTCACCGCTCTTTAGTTCCAGTACAAAGCTTTCTTCACTACGTCTAATCCCCACCACTTCTTGCCTAAGCATCACTTCCACACCATTTGTCACTGCATGATCCATAAGCCCTATGGCAAACTCATAAGGCCCTACCACGCCAGCCGTTGGGGCATACAGTGCTTCTCGTACTTCTGGATTCACATTACATTCATGCCCTAGTACTTGCTCTCTATCCCATAACGCTAAGTCTGGCACCCCATTGGCCACACCTCTTTCATAAAGCATCCTCAAGTGTGCTTGGTCTTCTTCTGTAAAGGCAAGAACTAAGGAGCCTATCTGCTTATACGGAATGCTTAAGTCCTTGCATAAAACTTTAATCATCGCATTCCCCGCCACATTGTACTTTGCCATCAAGCTCCCTGTTGGTGGGTCATACCCTGCATGGACAATCCCGCTATTGGCTTTGGTGGTGCCACTTGCTAAGTCATTAGCTTTTTCGATGACTACGACGTCTAATGTATATTTTGAAAGTTCTCTTGCAATGCTTGCGCCACATATGCCCGCTCCTATAATGGCTATATCATACATACAAGCCCTCCTGTTACATGATTTTTTGCAAAAAGAAAGAGTCCACCCTACATTTTTATCGTTGTCGTAGGGTATGACTCTTTCTAACTGTATTTTCTTCTTCTATTTTATACAGCTCTAGCAAAGATTATTCTTCTAGATCGCCATGAAACATTTTTGTACACTGAACCGCACGGCGCCAGCCACGTAACACACGTTCTCTTTTTTCTTCTTCCATAGATGGGGTATACGCCTTATCTAGCACCCAGCTTTCTTTGATTTGGTCGATATTTTCAAAGAAGCCAACTGCAAGCCCTGCAAGATAGGCTGCCCCTAGTGCCGTTGTCTCACGAATAACGGGGCGTACAAGACGTGTACACATGATGTCTGACTGGAACTGCATGATTTGGTCACTTACACTTGCGCCTCCGTCTACTTTCACTTCACGAATATCAATGGCTGTATCTGCCACCATTGCATCCATCACATCTTTTGATTGGAAGGCGATGGCATCAAGGCTTGCGCGGATAATATGATTACGGCTACTTCCCCTTGTAAGTCCAAAGATAGTACCTCTCGCATACATATCCCAATGTGGTGCGCCAAGACCTGTAAAAGCTGGTACCACATAGACACCACCGCTATCTTCTACTTTACTGGCAAAGTAATTCACATCTGCTGCATCTTTAAAGAAACGCATCTCATCCCTTAACCACTGGATCAGTGCACCTCCTACAAAAACACTTCCTTCTAAAGCATACGTAATCTTCCCATCCAAACCATAGGCAATGGTTGTTAGGAGTCCATGCTGACTTTGGACCATCTTTTCACCTGTATTCATTAAGATGAAGTTACCTGTACCATAAGTATTCTTCACATCCCCTGGATTCACACATACCTGCCCAAAAAGTGCAGCCTGCTGGTCCCCTGCAATGCCACCGATGGGTACATCCACACCTTGAATATTGGTATACCCATAAACTTCAGAACTATTGTGCACTTCTGGGAGCATGCTTTCTGGAATACCTAGTGCTGAAAGAATTTTAGTATCCCACTTCAGTTCCTTGATATTGTAGAGCATGGTACGGGATGCATTGGTATAGTCCGTCACATACGTACGGCCTTCTGTAAGCTTCCATATAAGCCACGTATCAATGGTACCAAAGAGAAGCTCACCACGCTCTGCCTTTTCTCTGGCCCCCTCCACATTCTCTAGTAGCCACTGTATCTTGGTGCCTGAGAAGTAGGCATCTATGAGAAGTCCTGTGTTTTCTCTTATGTAGGCTTCCATACCCGCTTCTAGCTTTAACTTTTCACACAAATCTGCTGTACGTCTACATTGCCACACGATGGCATTGTGGATAGGCTTTCCTGTCGCCTTTTCCCATACAACCGTTGTCTCTCTTTGATTGGTAATGCCGATTCCTGCTATTTCCGAAGGATGAATCTCTGCTTTTGTAATGGCTTCCATTAAGACGCCAAACTGTGTCACATAGATATCCATTGGATTATGCTCTACCCAGCCTGGATGCGGATAAATCTGTGGAAATTCCTTCTGCGCCGTAGCGACGATTTGATGCGCTTTATCGAAGATGATACACCTTGAACTTGTGGTCCCCTGATCTAATGCTATAACGTATTTTTTCTCCATCTTCTGCTCCTTTCAAGAAAGTGACATGTCTTTAGTTTTATGCTACCTATCCAAGCGTCTCCTGTCAAGCTATTTTACCACAGCACATTTCGCCTCAATGTCTTGGGTAGCCAAGTCTTGAGTAGCTAAGGCATCCACTAGCCAAAGCTGCCTTAATTGCGGTAAATGAAGAAGCGGGGTCACGTCCAAAAGTCTATTGCCATTAAGCTTTAATGTTTCTAGTTTACCATGGTCTTTTAAGGCTTCTACATCTGCTAATTTATTGTAGCTGAGATCCAAGTAGTTAAGGCTTTCCATCGGTGTGATAGCAGGTAACACCGTCAGTCCCATGCCTGCTAATGTAAGCTCTTTAATGGATGGATTTTGCAAGACATAAGGTGCCACTTCATCCCCTGCGTACGCATCATAATCCACACTGCTGATAAAGCCATCGCTTATATAAGTCATATCCCTCACAATGGTGGCATCGGTTATTTCAAGTGTGGTGATAGATGCTTTCTTCAGTTTTTCCAAGTCTTTGATACAGTAAGCGCCGCCTTTTAACCTAAGTGTCTTAAGGGTTGGTAATTCAAAGAATACGCCTATATCATCTTCACTATACCCACTGCCTACTGTATTATTAACCACCAATTCCTGTAGTTTGGTGAGCTTTTCCAGCTGCCTCGGATTATTGGTGTCACATCCATTAAGCACCAAGGTCTCCAGTTCTGTCATATACCCTAGTGGCGTCATATCATTAATACCTGTCACCTCGAAGGACTTCAGTTGTTCCAGTACAGGCATACTTGTGTCGTAGGCTTTCACTGAAAAATGCGTAAGCTGTGGAATCTTTCTTAAGCACTCCATATCTTTAAGATTAGGGTTATTGATTAAGGTAAGCTTTGTAAGCTGAGGTAGCTCCACAAGCCACTCTACCTTTGCCACATCTGTTTCTATAAGACTTACTTCCTCTAAATTTGTAAGCGCTGCAAGTGGCTCTAGATTCCTAATATTATCCCCATTTAAACTAATATTTTTCAGATTCGTAAGGGTCCCTAACACCTGACTGTCTACTGGTATCTCATAATCTTCTAATGTAAGGCTTGTAAGTAAAGGAAGCTTCCCTAACACCTCTAAGTCTTGGCAACTCATTTCTTTTAGTGTAAGTGTCTCTAAGTTCTGGAAGCTTTCAATACCTGCTAAGTTCGTAAGCTCTACGTCGTCTAGCACAAGTTCTTTTAAGTTTGTAAAGGATGCCAGCTGACTTAGGCTTTCTATCTTTAACCCTTGATCTACCTTGAAGACTTCTAAGTTTTTCATCCCCGTGAGAAGTTCTGGTGACCAGCTACTCCCCATCCTCAGATCCAGCACGCGAAGTCCATGGAGTAAGCTTAGGTCTCCACTTTCTACGACATCCGACCAGAAGCCTTCTTTGCCATAGCTATAGGTCCACGTCTTATCTTCCCCTGCTTTTCCAAGGGTAAGGGTATACCCACCACTTGAAGTATGGGTTCTTACCTGGTAGGCAACGGTCACTTGCTCTATACCATCTATCTCTTCCCATGTAAGGCTCGCCATATCCTTCCCACACACTTGCTGAAGTATGTGTCCAAATGTCTCCGAATACAAGAGTTCACTAGGTGTACCTTCTCTTGATGTTGTCTTATTGGCTATATCTGTTTTAGCCGCCTGTTCTGACTCTATCTCCGCTACGGTTTCTTGTATTTGCTGAACGTACTCATGTTGTGTATTCCTTGCCTTTGTATTGGCTATATAATACCCTATATCCCTTATAAGCCCTGTACCACCGAATACAATGATAAATCCTATCCCGAAACTGACTACGCGAAATAAAACACCTCCGATGCTTTTTTTCTTTTTAACTTCTGGTCTGTTGCCATAGTTCTCATAAGCCTCATATGTTTCATCATCTTCTTCGTCTTCATAGTCCTCATCCTCATCTTCTTCATCGAAATAGGATGGTACATGATATGTATTTTCTACTTTATACTTCGTATCTGCCGTATAACTCCCCTGTGATTGGTCACTCGTGAATTTAGGTACTTCTACTTTCTTAATGCCTTTCTTCATGATGTATGCATCTGCTTTTTCTTCTTCTAGAATCTTGCCTCCACAGCGACTACACTGGTCTTCCAAGCTTGGATAGGCCCGTCCACACTCCCTACATTTATACATACTGTTCTCCCCTTAAACTTTTCTAACAATTCAATATTTTATCACACCGGCTGCTCTTTTCCTACTCTACCTTATGATACTTTTAGCTTTCCTATAACTTTTTTTGCCCTACCTCTATACTTTCTTAATACCTTTAGGCTACAATAGTATCAAAAGCAATTACATAAAAGAGAGGTGTTCTTCATGCAAGACTTTCTACAAAAACTTCTTTTAAAATATCAGCGTTTTATGAACGGGCGTTACGGCTTCGACCAGCTTTCTCTAGCCATTCTAGGGATTACACTTGTCACATCTATCATTGCGATGTTAAGTACTAACTGGGTGTTTTCCATCATTTCGCCTATCCTTCTCATCGTCTGCTACTACCGCGCTTTTTCAAAGAAACTCTATAAGCGTCAGCAAGAGAACTATAAGTTTCTTCGCCTGTGGTATCCTGTACGTGATTGGTTCAAAAAGAAATATACACGCCTTCAAGGTATGAAGACACATAAGTATTTCAAGTGCCCTCAGTGCAAGCAGACACTACGTGTCCCTCGTGGACGTGGTAAGCTCACTGTCACTTGCCCTAAATGCAAACACGAAACACACAAAAAAAGCTAAAAAGTACTTCACTTCGAAGTACTTTTTAGCTTTTTCTTTAAGTTTTTTATAGACTGACATAAGTTTCTTTATAAAGTGTATCCTCTATCATTGCATATCCCTTGATTGCTTGTCTGTAATACTGTGCTGCACATCTTGCTACTTCTTCGCTTCCAAAGGCTTTTGCTGTCTTGTATGCACCTTCTTTTAAAGTAGTTGCCAGGGCTTCATCATCCATCACTTCCGCGATGCGTGCTGCCCATTCTTTCGTATCTTCCGCTGTCATATACCCATTCTCATTGTTACGTACCACTTCTACCACACCACTTGCTTCTACTGCCACCACTGGATTATGTGCTGCCATGGCTTCTAACAGTACGATGCCTTGTGTCTCTGATTTGGATGCAAAGACAGTCTCACATGCATTGGCATAGCTTTGTACAACCTTAGGTACGACAGTCTTTTCTGTAAAGTCCGCCACAGTCTTTGCTACCTTTCCCTTAACCCCTTCGTCTTTTCCCATATGCTGCAGTCTTTCAAAAGGTTTGAAATGATGGAGGTATTGTTCATACCTTGTATGGTAGGTATAAACCACTGGAATCTTATACTTCTTCCCAAGATACTGTGCAATCCATCCGATCATATTGGGATGATGTGCATGGATAATGTCTATATCTAGTGCTTTAAATTGCTTTTCAATCGTTCGGTCAAATACATTAGGAATGACTACATTGCCATCTAATTTTCTTTTATAAGATCGGTAATGAATAACGCCTTCTTCTTCTACTTGATTTTCATAAGTCGGTGCGAAAATATACACTTCATGCCCTAGTGCTTTTAATCCCTCACTTAAACGTTCAATAGAAATAGGTACCCCTGCTACAAATGGCTTATAATTGTTGGTTAACATCGCTATACGCATCCCTTTTTCCTCCTACATCCACATCGTAAGTACTTCTTGTCCTAAAAAATACCCTGCTGCCATCAGTACACCATTCCAGATAGCTATGCCTAAAGTTGAGTAAATACTATATTGTAAAAAATTAAGTTTTAATACGCCTGCTGGTACAGAAATAATGGTACGTGCCATAGGAATAAGCTTGCTAATAAACACGCCGAAATTCCCTTTGTCTCGTAAATAACCTAGTTTCTCATCTATATAGTCTTTCTGCTTCGGAAACTTCTTTGTATATTTACCAAGTAGAAATTCTCCACCATACCATCCCACTGCATATAAAATCCAGCTTGCTACCAGTGCTGCAACCACTGATACGCTCAGTGCTACCCCAAAATGAATCTTGCTACTAGCAGCCCACATCCCCGCTACTGGTAAGATAATCCCTGCTGGGAACCCCGGTAAATTCAAATATTCTAAAAAGATAAGTAATGCCAAAAAGAAAAGGCCGTATTGTGACATATATGCTAAAATTTCATTCATCTCCATCATTCATTTCCTCCCTATTTCATCGCTTGTATCTTATCGCTTCTATTGTGCACTTGCACTGTATAGCTCTTATCATAACGTTTAAAACTAAAGAACACCCATAGGCTTTTCTTAAGTTTTCCTTAACATCTCTTAAGTTTAAATAAGGACTTTATGAATTTGCATGCAAAAAAAAGACCAGAACTCATTTAAGGTTACTGGTCTTCTATCTTTATTATATGATTTTATGAGGTATTTGTCTTTTAGAAAAAGTAGGGACATAACTTACTCAGCTAGGTCCCCTGTAGAATTTGTCTTTGTCTAATATGATTATGCCTTTCTTGATGTCCCTCTGTCAACGCTTTACACGTCCCTTTTCCTCGGGACATTTGTCCCTTTATTAAAGAAGTGCTTTAAGTGCAATGAGGACAAGGATGCTTCCACCGATGATTTCCGACTTGTTTCCCAGTACGTCACCACACTTTTTGCCTAGAAGGATGGCAAGTCCACAGCACATAGCCGTAATAAGTGTAATACTGGTTGTCGCCGCAAAAATATTTACCCCCATGGCACTAAAGCCTACACCTACTGCAAAGGCATCAATACTTGTGGCAACAGCCTGGATAAGAAGGGTCTTATACGTTAATTGCTTCTTCATATCGCCTTCTTCTGTTTCATCTTCCTCTTCTGCTTCTTTGCCATGTGAGAAGGCATCTTTAAGCATCTTTCCTCCGATGCATCCCAGAATTAAGAACACTAGAACACCTGCATACCGGCTCATCACATCCTTAAATATGCCACCTGCAAAGTATCCAATTAAAGGCATCACACCTTGGAATAGGCCAAAAAGTACTGGCATTGCGATTACTTTGCCTTTATCCATCTCCTTATATACCATACTATTGCTCATAGTTACTGCTACTGCATCCATACTAAGTGCGATACCAATTAAAAAAATCTCTACTAATCCCATTCATTTTTCTCCTTTTCTTTTTTTATAGTTTTCCAAAAACACAAAAGACTCATGCATGGCAAATAAACCATGCATGAGTCTTGTTCATTAAGGCAAGCCAGACTCGGTAAAGAGTCATTATGTTGACGTGCCACTTATTTTTTGGATAAGCAAACTACTCCCTCATGAAGTAACTCCTTTTATTATAATAAGGAGTTATATACTTCGTCAAGTTTATCTGTGTACTTTGGAACTTTTTAGACTTTCTTCGAATATTTTATAGCATGTCAAAACTTAAATCCTACCTTTTAAGCTTTGATTACTTTTACTATTATATATGAAAGGGTTGATTCTATGGCTCATTGTACAATTATTCCAAACGCCCCTACAGTTATTCCTTTTGTAGCCTCCATTCTTGTTCCTACAGGTTATGTTCTTGTTCCTGAGGAAATCTATCTTCTTCATATGACTTTAGATAGCAGTAATTTAAAAGTAGATACTACTATCCAACTCAAACCCTCTACTATTACGATTGATGATTCAAATCCCCAACACCCCGTCGTAATGAATTGCTTCTCTAAAGTCTATAATTTTCTTCTTCATGGCGTTCTTTATTATAACTTAGTTGCAGAACGCTTCCAGACACTTCAAAATGCAGATCCTTCTAAAGTGACTGCTTTATCTACCAATAATGTTATTCAAGTAAATACTTCACTTAGCCATTCTTGCTATGAATGTGAACTACCTCCATTACCTTCAGACTTATATAAAATAGACATTGTCAAAGGTACTGAATTTGTCATTACTAATCATGCTGAAATTATCCCTTATAATCCACTTGAACCAACACCATTTTTTGATGCACTTAGTGATGGTACTGCTTCCCAAACTATTCAAGTCCCTTATACACTTACAATTACACCTTCAATCTAATCACTCTTCGTTTTCCAAGTAGAAGGTAGGCTACTTGAAACTGCCCCCTGTCAATACAGCGGGCAGTTTCTTACTTAGGTTCTTTCTTTTCCTTTTCCCATATATTGATTTTATCTACAATACATGCTATAAATAGTACAAGCTAAATACTTATTTTGAACTAAAAGGAGCATTTAAAATATGTCTAATTCTATAAAAATCATTGGTATTATCGGTGCAATGGACGAAGAAGTAGCCATCCTTAAGTCTTTAATGGATGTTACAGAAACAGTTGAAAGAGCTGGTATGACTTTCTATAAAGGTACATTACACGGTCAAACAATCGTTCTTGCACGTTCTGGGATCGGTAAAGTGAATGCTGCTGCTTGTACACAGCTTATGATTGCACTTTTTGACATTGATTATCTTATCAACTCTGGTGTAGCTGGTACACTTCATCCAGACATCAATCAAGGTGACCTTGTGATTTCTACAGATGCTGTACAGCACGACATCGATGTGACAGCACTTGGTGATCCACTAGGGGAAGTACCACGCCTTGGTGTG
Source organism: Cellulosilyticaceae bacterium (assembly GCA_051656485.1). Classification (GTDB taxonomy): domain Bacteria; phylum Bacillota; class Clostridia; order Lachnospirales; family Cellulosilyticaceae; genus JBOFDK01. The sequence goes on along the minus strand of JBOGBZ010000113.1, from coordinate 49,474 downwards.
ACATTCTTCAAAGCTGAAGAAAAGCTTATCAACATCACAGAAGAAGCTGCTGCTGCCTTAAACTTAGACGGCGTACGTATCTTCAAAGGTCGCGTAGCAAGTGGTGACCAATTCATCGCTGGTGGCCCACTTCAAGAACGTATCCAAACACACTTTGCACCTTCTGCTGTAGAGATGGAAGGCGCTGCAATCGCACATGTTGCTTACTTAAACCAAGTACCATACGTGATTATCCGTGCGATTTCTGATAAAGCAGATGGTGGTGCTGACCTTTCTTACGAAGAGTTCTTACCACTTGCTGCAAAGAACGCAAGCTTACTTCTCGAACAAATCATCAAACTTGGTTCAAGTTTATAATCCAAACTAAAACAGCATGGCAGTCGCCATGCTGTTTTTTAATGCTTCGATTTAATGCTTCGCTTTCATCACTCTATTCACACGTTCTGAAGCCATAAACATCACAATAATCAGTGTCAGCACAAAGTATGGCAACAAACTAAAGCCTGCTACTTTCGCAATGGCGCCAAATAACGGTGGCATCAGTGTACTTCCTATGTAAGCTGTCGCCATCTGAATCCCCATAATGCTCTGAGAATACTCTTTCCCAAATCGCATCGGTGTCTCATGAAGCATGGCTGGATAAATCGGTGCACAGCCCATACCTATTAGCATCACACCTGCTAGTTGTAGCATCGGCGCGTTAAAGATAAGTAATGCAAAAGCACCCACCGCTGCAAGCACTTGCCCGATACGAATCATCATCGTATTGCTTAATTTCATGGCTGCAAAACCTGCAATGAATCGCCCAAAGGTAATCCCAAAGTAGTACATAGATACCCACTGCGCCGCACGTTCAATACGAATGCCTTTACTCATAACTAAGTAAGAACTCACCCATAACCCTGTGGTTAATTCCACTGCACAGTAACAGAAAAATGAAAGCAAGGCTGGCTTTGCACCTGGTAAACGTAGTAAAGTAGCTACCTTTATATGCTCTGCTTTTTCTTCCCCTTCTGCTTGTGAAGACTCAAACTTCTTCCAAAGTGGTAAGGATGCAAAAAGACATACCACAAGCACCGCTTGCATCATCCCGATGGTACCATATCCCATGCGCCACCCGTGTTCTTTCACAAGGTAAAAAGACATAATAAGTGGCCCAGCAGTCGCTCCTACACCCCAAAAGCAGTGAAGCCAATTCATATGCTTCGCTTCATAATGAAGCGCCACAAAGTTATTAAGCGCAGCATCTACCGCTCCAGCCCCTATACCTAGTGGTATACCTAGTATGCATATCCACACAAAGTTTGGTGCATAGCAACTCCCGATAAGACCAATAGCCGTTAAAAATACACTGATCGTCGTTACTTTCCCCGTACCGAATCGTCTCATAGCTTTTCCACTAAAGAAACTCGATACAATGGTTCCTCCTGCTACAATCATGGTCTCTATCCCCGCATAAGAGATAGGCACCCCCAGTTCCATATGCATCAGCGGCCATCCCGCCCCCAGTATAGCATCCGGTAAGCCTAAGCTAATGAATGCTATATAAATAATGACTAATAATAATGTAAGCATTTCTTCCTCCTTATGTAGCCGTTCTATACGGCTTCTTTATTGTGTCTTTATATGTCATCGCCTTTTTGCAAAAGCTTCCTAATCTCTTGGTCAAAATCAGAGTTGATTTTTTGAGTCTTGTTAAATGCATCGTATTCCTCTTTAGCTTTTTGGTCTGCTAGCTTCTTCGAAATGCTTCCTTTACCTTGTAAAATATCGTATCTTCTAAATGCTAAAAATTCATTAATACTTTTAGAGAAATCCTCCATGGTAAAAGCATTTTCTCGTTCAATAAGATCTTCTATATAATCAAAGTACCCTGTGACTGCTCTTTCTAACTGACGAATTTCTTTTTCATTCAAGTAGTTTTTGGCTATCGTTACATCTGATTTGAGTATTCTCCCATCTGGCGAGTTCTTCCATGTAATAAGCCCCATATTTTCTACGGTTCGGTCTGCTTTGGCATCAATAATTTCGGCAGCTGTCTGCCCTGTAATAGCAAAATGAAACTTATTTTGAACCATCGCATAGAATTCTTTGGTAACTTCTGCATGCTTGTCATAATCCAAGCTACATTCTGCAAATATATCTGTAATCTGTAGCCATATTCTACGTTCACTTGCACGGATGGAACGTACGCGTTCTAAGAGTTCTTTGAAATAGTCTTTGCCAAAGGCTGTCTTGCCTTGCTTCAGACGCTCATCATCCATAGTAAAGCCTTTGATCATATACTCTCTCAGTACACTTGTTGCCCATATACGAAAATGTGTTGCCTTACTAGAATTCACACGGTAACCTACTGAGATAATGGCATCAAGGTTATAAAAATTTGTTTCTTTTGTTTGGGTTTTATCTACCATTGCCCCATGCTGAGTGGTTGTTTCCATTTTGGAAATAACCACTTCTTCCGCAAGCTCGCCTTCTTTAAAAATATTTTTCAAATGCTTGCTTATAGATGGTGTCTGTACCCCAAAAAGCTCTGCTATCGCCTTTTGAGTCAGCCAAATGGTCTCATCCTTTACAATTGCATTGATAGAGATATCTTCCTGTGGTGTCTGATAGATTAGAAATTGTAACGCTTTGTTCATCTATAGGTCTCCTTTGATATTGCGTTATGCTTTTAGCTACATTTTTATCTCTATTTTAACATAGAATGTAGTTTTCTTACGTACACCCTATATAATATACTTAATTTCTTTATAATCAAAGATTTTTTCGATTTCCTCAGTAAAAAATGTTTTAATACTCGCCATATCTTCTTTTGGATACACATACTTACCATACCCAAACTGCCCATGACGATACGTTCTTTCTTCATCCGTCATCGGCAAGGTATTCTCTGGGAAAATCTCTTGGATACGTGCCTTCGCTGTGGCTGTATAGCGATGAGAGATGACCTCAAATGTAAGGGGATACTTCAATGCCTGTGGCATACGTTCTTTTAGCATCATGAGGAGTTCTCTATACTCTTCCTGCCAGTGTGGATAGATAAATACAGGTGCGATGAGAAAGCCTACTGGATACCCTGCTTCCATCATCTTGATACTTGCTTCTAGCCTTTTATCCCTGGATGCAGTGCCTTGTTCATACGCCCCAATGACTGTATCTGTATTGATACTAAAGCGCACTTCCGTATGCCCCTTATGGTCTACATGACACAAGTTATCGATGTCATTATACTTGGTCACAAAACGAAATCGTCCGTAAGGCTCTTTGGCGAAAAACTCAATACTCTGCTGAAGCGCATGGGTGTAAGGCTCTACTGGCACAGGGTCTGAAGTCGCCGCACCTTCAAAGATGGTGATTTCAGGCTTTCTTTCTTCGATATATTTTTTAGCTTGTTCGAGAATTTCATCCACATTCACATTCACACGTATATAAGGCTTATCCCCAAGCCTTGTGTTCAAGTAACAATACTGGCATTTCCCCATACAGCCTGATACCAAAGGGAGTTGATAATGTGCTGATGGCTTGCAAGACTGAAAAGTGGTTATTTTCTTTGCACCTACTACTAAAGTTTTCTTACCATTAGCATACTGCACTTTCAGATCCTTACCTGGAATAGCTGATTTGATTTTATTTGGCGCTATAAACTGCTTCTCTACTTGTGGCATTGTCTCAAAGCAGCTTATTAACGCATTTCCTAAAGGGTAAGCAAGGGCTTTCTTTTCGAATAAAACACGATCTGGCTTTAGCACATAGCACCTCCATTTTTTTGTTCGCTAACAATCTTATTTTTTCACATACCCTTAGTATTTTATAAAAACCACTTTTCTATGGCATAAAAAAAATACCAATCCATCGCTGAATTGGTATTTTTTTATGCTGTTTGAACGCGCTTACAGTTGTTTTTTTCTACTGCTTCTTCATAGATAAACTTCGCCACACTGTCGCAAGCATTGGTATCTATGATCTTATCTGCGATGACTTTCAGTGCTTCCTCTGCATTGCCTACTGCACATCCACAGTCTGCCATTTCTATCATTTGCATATCATTTAGATTGTCTCCAAAAGCTACGACTTCATCCGTTCCTAATAAAGCTATCAGTTCATTAATGCCACACGCTTTATTCACATCGCTTTTTGTAATCTCTATAAGGTAGCTATTCGTTGTATTCACATCTTTATACATGACTGCATGGATACCAGAAATCGTTGCTACTTGGTCATAAATTTTCTTGATGACTTCATAATCATCAATCATTACCATATGGCCGATTTGGTGTTCCTTCGTCAAATGGTAGTCTGTCACTTTCATGAACTTTTTAAGCTCTAAAGCTTTACGTTCTTCGTAAAAAAGCTTTTCTTCTTCATTATTAAAGCCTTTATAGTAAACTGTAAGCATATGGTCTTTTAACGTATAGACAAATAGTTGCTTACCTTCTTTTTCCACGATATCTATCACTTGTAGCACTTGCTCATAAGGCATACTGGTGGTGTAGATGTATTTTTTTGCTTCTATATCATATATAAAACTTCCGTTCATCACAATGATTGGTAGCTTAAGCTCTACTGCTTCTAAAAGGGGTACCACTGTAGCTGGTGTTCTCGCTGTGGCTACTGTAAAAAGTGCACCTGCTCTGATAGATGCATTGAGAAGTGCCGTCGTTGTGTCGGATACTTTTCTATCTGTATTTAATAATGTACCATCTAAATCTGTTACGTATAATGTCTTCATAGGTATTCACCTCGTTATGTTGTCATTCTCCCTTTTTTGAGGGGAAAATCCTATTATATCAAAATTCTAATGAATTGCAAGAAAAAAAGCATACCTTTTATTGGCATGCCCACACTTTCATTTCTCTTCCTTCATTTATCTACGTTTACTGCTTAATCCAACATCTCCCATATCTGTGGATGCGGTCTTGCAATCACTGCACTATGTAGATACATCCCACTTTCTATAAGCATTGTCTTTGCCTTTTCTAATGAAGCTTCTACTGCTGCAACTTCACCTGCAAAGAGTGCATAGGATTTACCTGTCATCCCTCTAGCCAGACGTACTTCTATCAATTTCACCGGACTTGTCTTCACCATTTCATCTGCTGCGCCTACGATAGATGCTACTGAATAGCCTTCGAGTATGCCAAGTGCTTCAATCTCACCTTTTTCTACTGTTCCATAAATAGCTGCAAATAGATTATCATCTGGATTGCCTAGACAGTATGAATCCACTAATACTGTATCAAAAGGCTCCCTTTTCCCAACTTCCATCGCCATTTGCACTGAGGAGAGTTTGCCTTCAAACATGATGATGTATTTACCTGGGCAAACCGTCTGCATCATGATTATTTTAATAGTTGATGCTTTCACCATAGCATCTGCCGCCTGCAGCCCTAAAGCTACTGAGCGGTATTCCATAACTCCTAGTGATCTTCCTTCATTCATCGCCTATCGCTCCTCCCCTTGTTGTATCACAATGCAATCTGACTTGATCTGTTTAATGGTTCCATTTATACTGCTATGAATCGTTGTTCCTAACGCATTCTTAGCAGGCTCTGCAATCACTTGTCCACATACGACTTTTTCACCTTCTTTAACGATACAAGTTGAAGGCTGACCAATATGCTGTGAAAATGGCATCCTAACTTCTTGTGGCTCTATAACCACTTCTGATAACTTTGGATGGCTTTTGTACTTACCAAACCCAATACGTTCCACAAGTCTTTCAGATGGTACTTGCAAATACGTTTCTTCTTTTGCTTTAGTCCCTAGTATTTGTGTCGGCTTGATCTTCGCCTTTAACATTTCTTGTTTGACTTCTGTCATCAGCGTCCCTGGTGATAACCCATGATGACATGAGTAATAAGAACATAAGTTGCATCCACAGCACCCTAATGCTGTATCAATGCCTTCATAATGCTGTAGAATCCCATTGGCAAAGGCATTCATCAACTTATGTGGTTCTACTTTGTGTCCTAAACGGTTTCTAGGGCATAAGTCTGTACACATTCTACACTGTGAGCAGCTAGACATGACGCGCTTCACACTTTTGGATGTTGCACGTTGTTTCAGTTGATGTAGAAAATGGTTGTTTGGCAAAAGAATAATACCTTTAGTTGTTTTTGTAATCAATGTATCTTCACCTACAAAGCGCCCCATCATAGGACCGCCCATAAGGATAAGCTTATCTTCTAACACTTCGCCTATACTTTTTACAAATGCTCGAATGGTCATGCCGATTGGCACACAATATACCATTGGATTTACTACTTCACCATTGATTGTTACATAAGTATGGGTTACATTTTTGTTTTCTGAAGTTTTCTTATGTATATTCCACAATGTCTCTACATTCATCACGACCACGCCTTGACTACTTGGTAGTTGGCCTCTTTCGACAACCTTTCCTGTACAAGCACGTATAAGTGTCAACTCATCGCCAATAGGGTAAATGTTGTCAGTTGGTACAATCTTTACATTGCTGTACTTTTCTGTGTACTCACTAAGACGTTCTATAAGCACTTTATGTTTTTTCTTCATACCTATCACAGCTTTCCCAATACCACAAGCTGTGATCACCTCATGAATCGTTGCTACGATTTCTCTTCCATAATGACTAAGTAATTGCTCATCTGTGTAAAGAAGTGGCTCACATTCTGCAGCATTCACCACTAGGTATTCCATATCTGTCGCAAGTTTGATATGGGTTGGAAAACCTGCACCACCTGCACCTACTATACCTGCCTCTAGTATCATCTGTTTTAACATTTGACTCTCCATTTTCTCACCTCCTGTTCTACTATTTTAAGTTACTGCCTTCATCTACGATACCCACGATGGCTGCATCGATCGGTGCATTGCTATGGTAACTCGCATACTTTGCATTGTGTCCTGTCGTGACAAGTACCACTTCACCTATACCTGCTCCTACTGTATCTATTGCCACGAACTTACCTGTTGCTTCTAGTTCTAAAGGTTGCACTATAAGCAGTTTGTTGCCCACGAGTGCCTCATGTTTTCTTGTTGAAACAACACTTCCTATCACCGTTCCTAAAATCATTTTGCTGCCTCCTCTATGGCTTTAAAACCTTTGCTACACTTTTACAACCTATTCCTAGCGCATTGGCTTCATCTGTGTCAATATGCATTTCCAAGGTGAATGTAGGGTCTACTCTTACTTGTACATGATTTAAAGTCCCCTCTCTTTCCTCACCTATTTCTACACTTACAATTTGATTATCCTTCAAATCAAAGAACGCTGCATCTTCTGGACTCATATGAATATGTCTCTTTGCCACAATGCACCCTTCTTCTAAGCGAATAACACCCTTTGGCCCTACAATTGTTATAGATGCCGCACCTTTTAAGTCCCCTGACTCTCGGATAGGTGCTACAACACCTAGCTTGATAGCATCTGTCTTGGAGATTTCTACTTGGGTTGCTCTGCGTACCGGTCCTAATATACGTACATTTTCTAGTACCCTCATATTGAGTCCTACGATTGTTACGCGCTCTTTTGCAGCGTATTGTCCACCCATAAGTTCTTTTATAGGATGAAGCTCTGCTCCTGATCCAAAAAGTATTTCAAGATGTTCTTGTGTAACATGTAGATGTCTAGCTGATATACCTATAGGCACAGTCATACTTTTTTCTTCATATAAATGTGTACGTACCGCCTGTGTAATACGTGATTCCAGTGTTTCTTGCATCCTTATTGCCTCCTCTTCATACTCTAAATAAGCAAAAGGCTATCTCAACAAGTAACTTATTGACGAGATAGCCTTTTGCACCTTATTGATACCGATTAGAATTTTGGTAGTATTTTTTCAATATCTTCGTGTGGTCTTGGGATAACATGTGTTGCTACAACTTCGCCTAGTCTACCTGCTACTGCAGTACCTGCTTCTACAGCTGCTTTTACAGCACCTACATCGCCTCTTACCATCACACATACAAGTCCTGAACCAATCTTTTCTGTACCCACAAGCACAACATCTGCTGCTTTAAGCATCGCATCTGCTGCTTCTGTAATTGCTACAAGTCCTCTTGTTTCGATCATTCCTAATGCTTGATTGTTCATACGCTTTACTACCTCCTGTGCTACCTTTTTGGGTTTCTCTATTTTTTCTACCTCTACCTGTACTTCTTGATTGTTTTCTTCAGCTACTTGTTGAGGTTCTTGAGTTGTTTCTTCTACCTGTGTTACTTCTTTAGCCTCTGTGGCTACCTTGGTGGTCTTTTCTTTTTTCGTTTTCATAAGAACTCCTACACATTCAGTTTTCTTCTACTATGTAAAAGCAACTTACTTACCTCTTCATGAGGGCTATTCATGATTGCTACAGCAGCTACTTTACCCACTCGTTCTGCACTTCTCTTGCCACACGCAATAGCTTCTTTGACGTCGCCTACACTGCCTTGAATCACAATACTTACAAGTCTTCCACCAAGGGCTTTCTCTGTGGTGACTAATGTGACATCTGCGGCTTTCAGCATATCATCCACTGCAACAATAGAGGCAATGTTAGAAGCTACTTCTAGTACACCTATTGCTTTCATGCCATCACTCTCTTCTTTGTCTTATTTTTTAACTGCTGGTAAGATGCTCTCGATTTCACCATGTGGTCTTGGGATTACATGTACTGCTACTAATTCACCAAGTCTACCTGCTGCTTCTGCACCTACTTCTGTTGCTGCCTTAACAGCTCCTACATCTCCTCTTACCATTACTGTGATAAGACCTGAACCGATTTTTTCTGTACCTACTAATGTTACATCTGCTGCTTTCACCATTGCATCTGATGCCTCGATTGCTGCTACTAAACCTCTTGTTTCTACCATTCCTAAAGCTTCTTGTTTCATTTTCTATTCCTCCTAATGTTTGTTTTTTTATTTTAAATACAATTAATTGCTAACATTTGTTCAAGTCCTTCATCTGGACTTGCAATCACTCGCGCTACCACATACCCTGCGATTTGTTCACTTGCTTGCTTAGCAGCATCAATTGCTGCTGTCACACTTGATACGTTACCTCTTAGTTTAATCATAATAAGAAGTGGTACTTCTAACTGTTCCGCATTAGCTGGCTTATTTTTATCAATGTACTCTACTGTTACATCTGCTGCTTTACAAGCTGCATCGATCGCATAAAGTGCTGTTGCTAAGCCATATACTTCAATCAGTCCTACTGCTTTCATAAGCTACCTCCTATTTGTTGACAAAGGCAACTTTGATACCTTCTAATCGCATATTAACAGCCATTGCTTCATTAAGCTCCTCTAAGCCAAAACGATGTGTAATAAGCTTTTCAATTGGTAAACCAATCGCTGTTGCTCTACGGATAAAATCAAGTGTTGTCACATAGTCTTTATAGGTATATGTCCAAGAACCTACTATTGTAATTTCCTTTTGGCACATATCCCAGTGTGGGTTAATGGTTGCATTACCATTGTCTACGAAGAACCCTACTTCACAAAGTCCACCACCACGACGAATGAACTTGTAGATATTTGCTGCTGCGCTCGGTACACCTGTACATTGGAATGCAAAGTCTACACCACCATTTGTCGCTGCAATGATGCTATCTTTCATCGCATCAAAATCTTTGTACTCTTTGAAGTTATATGTATAATCTGCGCCTAATTCTTTTGCAAATTGTAAACGTTGTGTGTCACCATCTACTGCTACGATATTTTGGATACCCATTGTACGTAATACTGCAATGACAAGAAGTCCGATTGGCCCACATCCTTGTACGAGTACTTTGCTATCAAAACGTAGTAAGTTCGTTGTCTTTGCACGCTCCACCGCATGTACTGTTACAGCCGCTGGTTCGATAAGTAAACGTTCATCAAGTCCCATATCACTTACATTAAAGATTGAAGAACCTTTTCTAAGGATGATGTAATCACCAAACCATCCATTGAAACGGTAGTCATCATCTGGTAGTAAGCCGTATACTTCTGCACCACCACTTAAGTTAGCACGTTCTGGTTTAATGGTTGTAAATTCATCTGAACCTTTGATTGTTACAGATGTTACAACTTTATCACCTAATTGAAGTGGCTTACCGATCATATCTGTCTTGACATTTTTACCAATCTTTACGATCTCACCTGTACCTTCATGTCCGAGTACTACTGGAATAAGGCCGAATGGATCGTTCTTATATTCATGAACGTCTGTACCACATACGCCACATCCTTCTATGCGTACAAGCACTTCGTCATCGTTGATTTCTGGAATGTCGAAAGTTTTGATTTCTAACTTTTCTCTTTCTACAAGATAAGCTACTCTACCTTGTGAGCCATTTGATTTCACGCTTTGGCCCGTTTCATTTTGCTGTAAGTTAGCCATTACTTGCTTTACTATTGCTTCTATTTGACTCATTTCGTAATTTGCCACAGTATGCCTCCTATCTGATATATAGCCCATTTGCCATAACGCATCTTCTTGCTCTTGTGAAGCTTTGGGCATTCGTTAGTCCTTCACCCGTTTTACTTGCTATTGTAAATGTCGTAAAGCCTTCACCGCCAAATCCTATACCTGCATAAGAAGGGGCGTTTTTAACGAAGATCGCTGTATCTAAAGCTTTACCATACTTTGTAAGATTATCTATATTGGAAGAATGCATATGCGCTGAGTGGCGGTTACCACCTTCTAGCTCTACAGCTGCTGCAATACCTTCTTCAACATCTTTAACACGAATGATTCCAAGGATTGGCATCATCAATTCTTCCCTAATTAAGATATCTTCTTTGTTTCCTTCGAAGATAATACACTTTGTTGTGTCTGGTGCATCGATACCAATTGCTTTTAAGATAACAGATGCATCTTTACCTACGAATTGACGATTGATCATGTGCTTACCATTCTTCTCTACAAGAACTTTTTCTGCTAATGCACAAATTTGTTCGCCTCTTAGAAGATAGCAATCATTTTCAGCTAACATATAGTAAAGAAGTTCATCTGCTACTTCATCTACTACAAGTACTTCTTTTTCTGCAATACATGGCAAGTTGTTATCAAAACTTGCACCATTCACAATGTCTTCAGCTGCTTTTCTAATATTGGCAGTTTCATCAACAAGTACTGGCGGATTACCTGCACCTGCCGCCATACCTTTTTTACCACTTCTTAAAATAACTTCTACGATACCTGGACCACCTGTTGCTACAAGTAAATCAATATCTTTATGTGTAAATAAGGTATTGCCTGACTCCATTGTTGGTTTGCTTACAGTTGTTGCAAAATCTTCTAGACCTGTTACCTCTTTTACAGCTTCGTTAATAAGCTTAATCGCAAGGTTTGTTGTCTTAATAGCTCCTGGATGTGGATTGAATACAACTGTGTTACCCGCTGCAATCATCCCCATTGCATTACAGAAGACTGTCTCTGATGGATTTGTTGAAGGTGTAACGGCACCTACAACGCCATATGGACCTCTTTCTATAAGTGTCAGTCCTTGATCACCGCTCCAAGCATCTATATGTATACATTCTGTTCCTGGTGTTTTCTTTGCTACTAATTCATGCTTTAAAATCTTATGGCCTACTTTTCCCATGCCTGTTTCTTCAACAGCCATCTGTGCAAGCTTTTCTTTATTTACCAAAATCTTTGTACGCATACTTGCGATAATTTTCTCTCTTAGCTCAAGTGGCATTTCTCTAAGTTTTTTCTGCGCTTTCTTAGCCGCTGCCACAGCATCATTCATCTCTTCATAGACGCCAAATGTTCCTTTTGGACTTAATGGCTGATCCATCTCACCAATAATTTTTGCCACGATTTGATTTAATTTCTCCTCTGTCACTGCATCACCTTCTCTCAAATAACTCGGCTCCAAAACAAGCCAACTCTCTATCAACTGTCGTTGTCGCACCGCTTACAGCGATTGCTCCAATCACTTGCCCCTTGCAAACTATTGGATAGCCCCCATCAAGACCTATAATCTTGTTGTTTACCATACCGTCTAGCCCCTCTAGATCACTTCCTTTACTCAGAAGCTTACCTACTTCATGTGTTGGCATTTTAAGTGCTACAGATGTATAACATTTTTTGAGTACGAGTTCATAACTTATAAGGAAGGCATCATCCATACATTGAATGCTTATAGGATGCCCTTCCTTAGTCGTTACCCCAACCACAACGGCTACACCATAATGGTTGGTTGCTCTACGTACCACTTCTTCTATCACTTGATTCGCCCATTCTCTCGTTATATGTGCTGGAGATTGATTATCACTGTATTCTTTCAAAACGCGTTGTACTACTTCTTGAATACAATTTTCCATATCCATCATTACTTTGAAAGGCTAGCGATTACTTCTTTTGTGATACGTGCGATAAGGTCTTGGCTATCTTCTTGTGCTGATGTTCCTTGTACAGATGTTCCACTACTCGCTTGACCGTCGATACCTGGATGCTTACCTGGTAAGTTCATGCCTCTTCTTAAGTCCACAAGTCTATCTACTTCATGTTTTGGTAATTCTTTTGGTCCACCCATCATTTGTGTTGTATATGAAAGTTGTGCATAGAATTCTAAGCCTTCCATTTTGAAGTAAGCACCAAGTAAGTCTGGTCCCCAAGTAAGTGCACCGTGATTTTCTAGAAGTACTGCATCATATGCATCGAAGTATGGTTCAATGGCATCTGGAATTTCTGGTGTAGATGGCATACCGTATGGTGCAATAGGTACTTCACCAAGGAAGATTGTTGACTCTGGCATAATTTGTTTTGTAAGTGGTATACCACAGATTGCATGAGCTGTACCATACATTGGATGTGCATGTACTACTGATTTTACGTCTGGTCTACATTTGTAAACACGAAGGTGCATCTTGATCTCTGAAGATGGCTTATGGATACCGTCTGTCTTAAGAACGTTTCCGTCCATATCTACCTTACAAATCATATTTGGTGTCATGTACCCTTTACTTACACCTGTTGGTGTACAAAGAATTTCATTCTCACTTATCTTTACAGAGAAGTTACCATCATTCGCTGCAACCATTCCTCTGTTGTAAACTCTCTGACCTATATCACACATTTGTTTTCTGATTTCAAATTCATTAACTAACATTTAAATCCCCCTCATCGGTTTGTTTGTTTTTTATTTGTTTATGTTGTTTCTTCTTTGTTTGTACTTATATTAACATTTATTTTTTTATTTTTCAATACTTTTTTTGATAATAATGCAAATTATTAAACAACAACAAAAAAAGTCAAAAGCAATTCAAATGTTTGCTTTTGACTTTTTGTTATTTTACTTTGTTTATTCAGCTATTACAACCCGAATGCCCTTCTCTAGGCACATAGCCTCCCACTGTGAATCTAGTGGTAGATCGGTTACGATACAATGTATTCGCTCCAGTGGCATAAATTGATAAAGTGCGCCTTTATTGATTTTACCATGGTCTACCGCTAAGATGACTTGACTTGCAGCTTCTACAAAACATTGTTTAATCTCTTTTTCAAGTTCATTTGACTCCATAATCCCTCTTGAAAGACTGACGCCTTTACAAGATAAGATGAGCTTATCTGCATAGTAGTTTGCAATATTCTTTTTAGCAGTGGGACCAATCAAAGACATTGACGCAGTTCTTAATGTACCACCCGTAGAGATAACTGTCACCTCTTCATGGGCACTTAGTTCAATAACTGCACTTACACTATTTGTAATGACAGTCATACGTTTTTGTTTTGGGAGGCGCTTGGCTACTTCTAGGCATGTTGTACTTGAATCTAATATGATTGTTTCTCCAGCTTGAATCATCTCGCCAATAGCTCTACCTATCTTTTCCTTACTTTCCATATTCTCTTTAATACGATGATCAAAGGTGGTGTCCTCTAGTTCGTTCTCCTCTGGCTGCTCATTTAAAACAGCCCCACCATACGTTTTCTTAACGACACCCTTCTTTGCAAGCTTCTCTAAGTCTCTTCTAATCGTCTCTTCTGTTACATTAAATTGCTGACTCAAATCCGTGACTTTCACAGCTTTATTCGTATAAATTAACTCTAATATGGCTTGTTGTCGTTCTAAAGCCAACATACTCTACTCCCCCTCATGTCCGGTGTTGTGGTTTTGTCTTTCATTCTACCACAACACCCGTACAACATCAATCATCTAGTAACGAATTGTCTCAAAAGAAGTTTTTACGAGTTCTCTTCCTTCTTCTAATGTTTGAATCGCTCCAACGCCTTTCATTTGCATCAGAACATTACCAATAGATGATGCTTCAATTGGCCCTGCTACTACTTGCTTACCTGTTACTTCTGCTACTTTTTCACATAGGCATGTATCTTTCACACCGCCGCCAATCATACAGATAGTATCTATTTCCTTACCACTTAATGCTTCTAATGATTCAATGGTCTCTTTGTAAAGTTGTCCTAATCCGTTATAAGCTGCTTTTGCAATAGCGCCTACACCTTCTAATACAATGCCATACTTTTCTTCACAGCATGCTACAATCTCCTGTTGCATATGCTTAGGTGCTAAAAACCTTTCATCAGCTGCATCAATAGCATACTCATGATCGCATCCTTTTACCGCTTGAACGATATCTGGGAAGTCAATTTGCATGCCTTCCTCATTCCATCCTTTTTTGAGCTGTTGCAAGAACCATAGACCATTGATATTTTTAAGTAGGCGCGTCGTACCTTCCACACCGCCTTCATTTGTTAAGTCAAATTTTCTCGCTTCTTCTTTTAAGCAAGGTGCATTAAGTTCCATTCCCATGAGGCACCATGTTCCACACACAAGATAAACTTCATTTCCTGTCGTCATTGGTGTCGCTGCTACTGCTGATGCCGTATCATGGCTACCTACTGCTACTACTTTAACTGGACCAAGTCCTACTTCTTCTTGGATTTCTTTTGTTAATGTCCCTACTGCTGTTCCTGGCATCACAAGCTTTTGCATAGCTTCTACTGGTATACCTAGTTTCTCAAACACTTGTTGATTATAGTTTCTTGTTACTGGATCAATAAGTGAACCTGTTGATGCAATAGTATACTCATTGTATTTATCTCCTGTTAACATAAACCCAAATAAGTCTGGCATAAACAGCCAACTCTTGCCGTACGCCTTGATGATTGGGTTGTACTTCTTGTCATGATACAACTGATAAACTGTATTGAACGCTTGCTTTTGCACACCTGTCATCTTGTAAAACTCTTCTACTGAGATGCTTTCATGTACTTCATCTACTATTTTCTTTGTTCTACCGTCTCTGTAGTGTACTGGTTGATTGATGAGCTTATCTTCACTATCTAACCAGCCACCATCAACGCCCCATGTATCTATCCCTATAGACTGTACTTCTACGTCTTTCTTGAGTGCTAACTTCTTAAGACCTTGCTTCATCTCATGAAACAGTCTTAAGAAATCCCAATAAAATCCTCCATTAGTTCTCACTGGCTCATTAGGGAAACGGTGAATCTCTTCTAATACTATCTTACCATTTTCTACACTGCCTAACACAAGTCTTCCACTTGATGCTCCAAAATCAAATGCTGCATACCCTTTTTTCATGTTTTATTCCTCCTGGTTATATAAATGTTAAATGTCTATACGCTTATTATTTTTTTGTATGGGCAAATGCCTCTACATCAGTTTGTAGAGGCATTTGTGGGGGAGTTGGAAATGATTTTATTCGTAAATAACTCTTTGGATATCTTCATCGTCGATGTTTGTTGCATCGAACCACTTGAATCCTGTATCAATAAACTCTGGTGTCGCTTCACCTTTGTATGATTTGTATGCAGCTTCTACAGCTTTGTAACCGATACCTACTGGATCTTGTGTTACCGCACCTGAAGATACACCATCTCTGATAGCATCGATTTGAATTTTTCCTGAGTCAAATCCTACAATTGTAATTGTACCTACTTTATTAAGTTCTTTAACCGCATTAATAACACCTACTGCTGAACCTTCATTTGCACCATACATACCTTTTACATCTGGATTAGCTGCAATAATAGCTTTTGCTGCTTCTGTTGATTTAGCATGGTCTCCATCACCGTATTGTGGCTCTAATACTTGAATGTTTGGATATTCTTCTTTAAGTGTGTTGATAAAGCCATCACGACGATCTCTACCTGTTTGGCTTGTTTGGTCGTGTACAACAACACCTACTTTACCTTCTTCGCCGATAAGTTCAGCCATCTTGTGTGCTGCAAGTGCTGCCGCAGCGTAGTTATCTGTTGCACAAGTTGTCTTTACAATAGGGCTATCTACACCTGAGTCAAAGCCTACAACTGGGATACCAGCTGCTTGTGCTTGCTCAAGATATGGTGTCGTAGATTTTGAGTCAAGTGCTGCAAGTGCAATCGCTTGTGGCTTCTTTGTTAATGCTGCTTGAAGCATTTCTAATTGCTTATCAACTTGAGCTTCTGTCTCTGTTCCTTCAAAAGTAATTTCTACACCTAAATCTTTAGCTGCTTGCTCAGCTCCGATCTTAACTGCTTGCCAGAATTGATGGTTAAATCCTTTTGCAATAACTGGGATTAATATTTTTTCTGAACCACCTGTATTTGTTGACTCAGTGCCTGTTTGTGGTTTTTCTTCTGGTGCCTTTTGACCACATCCTACTGTTCCCATTGCCATTAACATGCTCAGTCCTACTACTGCTAATTTTTTAAGTTTCATACTACGCCTCCCATAATTTTTTTACCCTATATTTTATTAGCAAAAATGCTAATCAAGAGTCATTCTTATTTCTTGTTTTTCTTTCTCATCATATCCATTAATACTGAAAGAATTAAAACTGCACCGATAATAACTGTTTGCCATTCTTGTGGCACTGCCATAACTTTAAGACCATTTGATAATGTACTCATGATAAATGCACCAATAATTGTTCCAAGAATCGTACCTGCTCCACCGCTAAGTGATGTGCCACCAATAACTACAGCTGCAATAGCATCTAACTCATAGCCTTGACCTAATGCTGGCTGAGCTGATCCTAGTCTTGATGCCATAACGATACCTGCAACCCCTACGAAGGCACCACATAATGTGTAGATTGCGATTTTCCATCTTACAACGTTAACACCTGAAAGTCTTGTTGCTTCTTCATTACTACCAATGGCAAAGTTATATCTACCAAGTTTGGTCTTGTTAAGAACGATTGCACCGATGATTGCCATGACTACAAACACCCATACAGCATTTGGAATACTAAAGTTTTCGAATTTCACAAAGCTTCCTAGAGCGATATCTCTAAATACAAATTGTGTTGGCATATCTGGTGCTCTATCTGGGAAGTATACAGGTGCTTTATTAGAAATAACTAATGAAAGCCCTTTTGTCACCATCATCATGCCAAGTGTTGCAATGAATGGTGGTAATTTTAATCGTGATACTAAGTTACCTGTTGTACAGCCACATAATGCACCTGTCATAACCCCTACAAGGCATCCAGCCCAAAGTGGTAAACCCCAATTTGAAATACTTACAGCTGCCATTACTGAACTAAATGTCATAACTGTTCCAAGTGATAAGTCCATCCCACCACTGATGATAACAAAAGTTACCCCTAGTGCTAAAATACCATTAACACATGTTGCTAAGACAATAGATATAACGTTATCCACTGTAAGGAAGAATTCTGATGCAATAGAAAAGAATACAAAAAGTATGATTAATGCTGCAAAGGCAAGCATCTTTTGTGCTGCTGAATGATTGAGTAAGTTGCTTATCTTATTTGTTTTATTACCTGTCTGTGAATTTGTTGCTAATTGGCTCATGTTTATCCCCCTTATACCACATCTCTATGTGTTGCACATCTCATGATAGATTCTTGTGTTGCTTCCTCAATATTAATCGCTCCTGTGATACGACCTTCACACATGACCATTACACGATCACTTAGTCTTAGTACTTCCGGTAGCTCTGAAGAAATAACGATAATTGACTTACCTTCTGCTGCAAGGTCTGAAATAAGCTTATAAATTTCACTCTTCGCCCCAACGTCGATTCCTTTTGTTGGTTCATCGAAGATCAGTACATCACAGTCTCTTAATAACCACTTTGCAATAACAACTTTTTGTTGGTTACCACCTGATAAATTGCGTACTTTTTGCTTGCCGTGTGGTGTCTTGATTGAAAGCTTCTGGATATACTCTTTTGTAATAGCCTCAATATCTTTGAAGTTTGTAAAGCCCTTTTTCATAAACTTATTAACTGATGCCAGCGAAACATTTTGCTCTACCGACTCTGTCAGTGTAAGACCAAATGCTTTTCTATCTTCTGATAAGTAACCTATGCCATTTTCTACAGCATCTTTAGGTTGTCTGATTTTAACTTCCTTACCTTTTACAAGGATCTTGCCACTTTCTAACTTATCAGCACCAAAGATTGCTCGTGCAACCTCTGTACGTCCCGCGCCCATAAGTCCTGAGAATCCTAAGATTTCACCTTTATGTAACTTAAAGCTTACGTCTTTAATGCTCTTTCCTCTATTAAGGTCTTGTACTTCTAGTACAACTTCACCCTGAGCATTTTTGCTGTTACCTCTTGGCTCTTGGTAAATAGTACGACCTACCATCATACTGATAATGTCATCCAGTGATACATCTTTTGTTTCTACTGTATTGACATAGCATCCGTCACGCATAATGGTAATGCGATCTGTGATACGCATCAGTTCTTCCATTCTGTGTGAGATATAGACGATCGTAACACCTTTATTTTTTAAGTCTTCAATCATCTTGAAGAGCTCTTCTATCTCTGCATTTGTAAGTGCTGTGGTAGGCTCATCCATAATGAGGATCGATGCATCAAAAGAAAGTGCTTTGATGATTTCTACCATTTGTTGCTTAGCAACTGTCAGGCTTCCCACTTTTCCCTTAGGATCTAGATCTAAGTTCATCTTATCAAAAAGTGCTTGTGTTTTTTCATTGGCTACCACATCATTGATAAAGACTTTATCTTTGCCCATAAACTCTCTACCGATAAAAATGTTTTGTGCCGCTGTTAAATCTGGCATTAAGTTAAGCTCTTGATGAACGATGGTGATTCCTAGCTCTTGAGCTACTTTTGTGTTAGGTATATCTACCTCTTGACCTTTATAAATAATCTTCCCAGCGTCTTTTGTATAGACCCCCGTAAGAATCTTCATCAACGTAGATTTTCCTGCCCCATTTTCACCTACTAGCGCATGTACTTCTCCCTTTTTAAGTTCTAGCTGACACTGATCAAGTGCGCGTACGCCAGGGAATGATTTATCAATTCCTTCCATAATCAGAATATTTTCTTTCACATGCCTCACCTCCGTCATACATGATTTATGATATGTTATAATAGAATTATATCTTGTTTTCTGATTACTTTGGTTTATTTTTCCACACTTTTAGTTTGTTTTTCCACACTTTTAGTTTGTTTTTTATAAAAATCCTAAACATTTACCTATCAATCTAGTCTTATTTTACAATAGGATAAATCAACTTTTGGTTTTCTGTTTCATAAATATCATGTTTTGTGACGAATTTATAATCTACATCTATCTTTTCTGGCGTTTTCTTTCCTTTTAAAAGTTCAACAGCTGTTCTTACACTCATATATCCCATATTAAAAGGTTTCTGTACCATAACGCCTTCGATACCATCTTTTTCTATTCCTTCTATAACAAGCCTGGAGCTATCAAACCCTACTACCTTTACTTTTCCCATGAGTTCTAATTCACTAACGGCTAAGTAGGCTCCCTCTGTCATATACTGATTGGTACAAAAAATGCCATTTATAGATGAGTTATTGATCAGTAATTTTTTTGCTGCTTCATAGGCTGCAAACACTTCGCCATCCACATAGGCTGTTGGTAACAACTTAATGTCCTTAAATGCTCGCGCTGCCTCCATACATCCTTTTTCTCGATCACTTGCAGTCGTTGCATCTGCTTGAAAATTAAGCACCGCCACCGTGCCACGTCCACCTAGTAAATCGCCTAGATGCTGCATCAATGTCCTGGCTGCTGCTACATTATCTGTAGCCACATTATGTTCTATTTGTTCTGTTGTCGAGTCCACTCCTACTAGCACGACGCCTTGCTGCTTAGCTTTTTCGATAGGCTTTTTCAAGACCTCTTTATCTATAGGCGATATAATGAGTACATCTGGTTTTGCTTCTAAGGCACTTTCTACTACTGCATACTGTTCTTCAGCTGAATTCTCATCCTTTGGACCTACATAAGTGAGTTGAACCCCCAACTCCTTTGCCGCAAGTTCTGCTCCCATCCGCATTGTTTCCCAAAACACAAACCTTTCATCATCTGTCTTTGATACAAAACAAATTGCTATCTCCTGTTTGTGTGTTACGTAATTGTACACGCCTTGAAAAGTGACGCTCAATAAAATAATGCTCGCAATTCCTATGCTATATTTATAAACGCCTTTCCTTTTACTCATATACTTCACCTGCCTCTAGTAACGGAATCGTAACCTTGACACTTGTGTAGCATCCTTCTTGACTACTATAGGTCAGTCCATAATCATTTCCAAAGTAAATCTGGATACGTTGTTGGACATTTTTTATCGCCACGCCACCTTTAGTAATAGACTTCGGTAATGGCCGTGTGAATATGGTTTCTACTTGCTCGCTCGTCATTCCCTTGCCATTATCATAGACTTCGAAAACAATCCTTTTTTCCTCTTTCCAAGCGCTTACACGTATACAACCACCACCATCCATATCCCTAATACCATGATAAAGTGCGTTTTCCACTAATGGTTGCAAGGTAATTTTGACCGTCATATAGTCAAAAACTTCTGGTTGGATATCTATAGCATAAGTTAGCTTGTCTGCATACCTTATTTTTTGTATTTCTAAATAGTGCTTAATGTGTTGTATTTCTTCATAGATTGTAATAATTTCTTTGCCTTTGCTAAGACTTAATCTAAAATATCTGGCTAAAGCTGCTGTCATATGTACAACCTTTTCGTGTTCTTCTTTTTCTCCAAGCCATATAATCGTATCCAATGTATTATACAAAAAGTGAGGATTGATCTGTGCTTGTAAAATGCTCAGTTCACTTTTTCTCAATCTGCGTTGCTGATCTTTCGCTTCTTCTATCAGTTCTTGTATACGACTCATCATTTTCTTGAAAGAGTCTGTCAAGCTTTCAATTTCCAACGTGGTGCAAGCTACCTCAATGCCATTATCTAATTTTCCTTCTTCTACTTGTCTCATTTTATCTTGCAACTGTCGTACTGGCTCTGATATGCGCCTTGCCATTCTCCTTGCGATAACCCAGCTCACAACTATGCAAAGGAGCGTTACACACAGACCTGGAATGATCATTTCTTTCATTGACACCAGTAGCTCTCCTATATAGGAAATACCTACGATATGCCACCCCGCTTCTTCTATGGTATGCACCGTTGCCAAGCGCTTCGCACCTACGCGCTCTGTGCCTATACGCTCTATAAAACTTCCCTCTTCTAGTTCGGTAATCCTCTCCACATCTTCTTTTAGAATGCCGGAGTAGATCAATTGCTGTTTTGGGTGGTAGATCATATCTCCTTTTTGATTCACGATATAGATATAGCCCTGTTCTCCAAGTCGTATCTCATTGCACATATCCATTACTGTCTTATAGCTCATATCAATCAGTGCAACCCCTAAAATATCCTCTCCATCTTTAATAGCTGCACTTACCGAAAACACCCATCTGGCATCATTCTTAAGATAGTTCTGTGTATGAGATGACGATACAACGGTTGCACCACCTGCTTCAACGGCCTCTTTATACCACGCCAGCTGCCTGACATCAATATAATCTTTTACTTGATTTGGCATACCATCTGTCAGTACAAGACCATTTTCTCCGAAGATCTGAATAGAGACGATATCCGTTGCTTTGCCATCTCTTTTTCTTAGTTCTTCCAAGAAAGCACTTTTCTTAGCAGTGGGGTGTGCAAGTGGCTCTCTTAGCTTTTCCATCAAGTCTTCTTCTTGATTGGTTACAATCCATAAAAGTTCTTTCATATGCTGAATATAGCCATCTAAAGTTCTACCTAATTGCTTGACAATCTCATACGAATAAATATGTGTATCCTTTTCAATGCTTTTATGTAATTGATACGCATGAAAACTACTTACGATAATGGTTATCCCTATAACTAGCACCAAAAAACTTGTTATGATTTGCTGTTGAAGCGACTGGTTCTTACTTTTTTTATTCATGCCTAGTTCTCTTTCTGTATTCTGATGGCGTTACGCGTGTATATTTTTTAAATATCACACTGAAATAATGGGCATCCACATAACCTACCTTTTCAGTAATCTCATAGGTCTTCAGATTGGTGTACGTTAACAATTCCTTGGCTTTTTCTATACGATATGCCGTTACATACTGTATAAAAGTTTTACCCATTTCTTTTTTGAAAATTTGGCCTACATAACTGGCACTGATATGGATATGGTCACAGATATGCTTTACTGATAGTTCTGGGTCCGTGTAGTTTTCTTTAATAAAACTTTTGATGCTATCTACATAAATCTGCGTAGGATTTATATCTTCAACAATTGATGTACGATACTGATCATATAAGTCAATAATAAATTGCTGCATCTGACTAAATGTTTTACATTGCTGTATTTCTTTTGCCATATCAATGCCACCTGATACTTCCAGGATAATCTGCTTATTCTGTTCACTAAGTTTCTTTACAACCCCATACAGAATATGCCCCCATATCTGTTGGATGTCTTCAACCACAACTTTCTCTCGCTTCATCTCCAGCTCTATATGTTGAATGGCTCTACAAAATGTTTCTCTATCTACAAGTGCCTCTAGCATACGTTCTTCCCATTCAAGCAAACGCTGTACATCTGCCTTTTGATAAACGGTATGTTGATAATAGATAATCTGACCAGTCCCTTTTAAAAAACGTGACTTTAGGACACTTTTTGCCTCATCATAAGATTGATAGACATCTTGGATACGTGTCACAAGATTACCTACACCTATACTCACTTGGATACCTACTGATTGTTGAATAGCCTTCTGGATCACATGCATATGCTGATCATACGTTTCTTGTTGACTTATCCATTCCGTTGCTTGACTGGTATAAAATACCCCTGTCACACCTTCAACTTCAAAAGCTATTCCCCACTTCTTATGTTCTAAAACTTCTCTTACAATATTTTGTACAACGAAGCTTGTAAGCGTTATTGATTTTGTCTTTTCGCCACCATCAAGTCTTTCATCTGGATCCACAAAAAACACGCCATATGCAGGACAATGACAAGGTATATTTACTTTTTTACATTTTTTTTCAATCATATTGTGTTGTATTTGATTCATCAGAAGCTCTTGCATTACCTTTTGTTGTACCAAACCAAGTGACTTTTCTACCGTACTCTGTGCTAACAATACTTTTTCCTGCTCCGCTTTCTCATGATCAAGCTGTCTCACGATTTTACCGAGTAGGTTTTTTATCTCAACCTTCGTAATAGGCTTCAAAATATAGTCCTCTACGCCTATTCTTACTGCTTGTCTTGCATAATCAAACTCATCGTAACCACTAATAAATACTATTTTTATATGTGTGTAAACTTCCTTTACACGCTTCGCTAGTTCAATCCCATCACATTTTGGCATATTAATATCTAACAATACGATATCAGGCTTCTTTTCTTCTATTAACGCATAGCCCGCTACGCCATCTTCTGCCGTTCCTATAAGTTCTAGGCCTAGTTCTTGCCAAGGAATAAGTTCTTTCATACCTTCTCTTACAATCATTTCGTCATCTATCAATGCTATTTTGTACATTCCCCCACCTATACCTTTCAATGTCTTCTTGTACTTTTGTTTTCCCCCTGGCAGATGCTACAAAAAGAGAGGGTATCCCCTCTCTTCTTTATGTTTACTCTGTTATAACACCTTTTTTCAAGATGATGTTTGCATAAAGTGCCGATTCGCTTGTGGCTACCACTGCATAGGCTTCTTTTGCTCGTTCATAAAATGCAAAACGCTCCACGTGTTCGATGGTATTTGCACTTTCTTCATACTTCTCAATCACTTCTTTATAAGTATCCCAGATAGTTGGCACAACTGTATCGCCTTTCACAATTTCCATCAATGTCACTGGATTTTCTGCATAGGGATCTAAAGGAAACAGTGGCAAAATAGCTTCTAATAGTTCTGTTACAGTATGCCCATCACATCTAATGAGTCGCTTTGCACATGCTGCTGCCGGAAAATTACCATCTGCAAAGACGATTTCATCTCCATGTCCCATCTCCATTAATACTTTAATAAGCTCTGGTGAAATAATAGCTGGTATGCCTCTTAACATTATTCGTCACTTCCTTTTATTGTGTATTACAGTTTTTTGTAAAGTGCTCCAAAGTTTTTACATGCACGATAGTCTGCACCTTCTTTATC
Source organism: Cellulosilyticaceae bacterium (assembly GCA_051656485.1). Taxonomy (GTDB): domain Bacteria; phylum Bacillota; class Clostridia; order Lachnospirales; family Cellulosilyticaceae; genus JBOFDK01. The sequence goes on along the minus strand of JBOGBZ010000113.1, from coordinate 25,088 downwards.
TTGTGTACCAAATGCACCCCATGTTTTTGGTCTGAAGATACGCTCTTCTTCTACGTTGTGCATTGCTACTGGGATTCTAAGCATAGACGCTAATGTGATTAAGTCTGCTCCGATGTGACCATAGCTGATCGCACCATGGTTTGCTGCCCATGTATCCATCACGCTATAGACATCTTTAAATGCACCTTCGCCTGTTAACTTTGGTGCGAACCATGTTGTTGGCCATGTTTGGTCTGTACGTTTGTTAAGTACATCATGTACTTCTTCTGGAAGTGTTACTGTGTAACCTTCTGCAATTTGAAGAATAGGTCCTAAGCCTTTTACAAGTGCAATACGGCTCATTGTTACAGGCATACCACCTTCACTTAAGAAGCATGAAGAGTAGCCGCCCCCTCTGAAGTATTCTCTATTTGCTGATGGCCATGTTGTCGCTTCAAGACAAGCATTTGCTTCTTCTTCTGTGATATCCCAGTATTGTTTCATTGCTGGTTTACCTTCGGCATCTTTTTGCTTACCTGTACCATCAAGTGTTGTTGCACCTGAGTTGATAAGGTGAATGATACCATTTGCAGCTGTTCCCTCAAGTTCATAGCCTGTCACACGCTTTACAGCATCTGGGCTCCAGTATGTACGTACATCCGAGAAGATTTGTGATGTACCTGTAAGAAGGTGTCCAAATAGCATTGCTACACCATTAAGTGCATCGTTCTCTGTCGCTACAACGAATGATTCTCTTATGCCATTCCAGTCAAATGATGAGTTAAGCATTGCTTCCATAAAGTCACCATTTGGAAGGTAATCTGTCCATTGTCTTTGACCTTGGAAACCAGCTGCGATAGCATTATGTCCACAAGCTTCTTCCACAAATCCCATCTCTGCAAGACGTGGGTTCCCTACCATAAGGTCACGACAGATTAAAGTCATCTTCACTACGAATTCCCAGTCTTTTTCTTTATCTTCTGCTGACTTCACAAGGTGTGGCTTATTGATTTCAATGCCTTCTTTACAGTTTGCTTTTACCCATGCCAGTGCTTTTTCGTACTCTTCATGGTCATAGATACCTTCGTCTTCACGACGCTTGATTTCTGTCATATCTACATATTCATTACGCATGCCTAGGTAATCACTGAAGAAGTGTGGATCTACAATAGAACCTGCAATCCCCATTGATACCCCACCGATAGAAAGGTATGATTTCTCTTTCATCGTTGCTACTGCAATACCAGATTTGATGAATGCAAGGATTTTTTCTTGTACATCTTCTGGAATCTCTGTATCCGAACCATCTTGAACATCTCTTCCATAGATTGAGAATACTGGATAACCCATTTGGTCATGCCCTGCTGCTGCTGCTGCTAAGAATACTGCACCTGGTCTTTCTGTACCATTGAATCCCCAGATCCCTTTGATACGATGTGGGTTTTGATCCATTACTTCTGTACCGTAGCACCAACAAGGTGTCACAGTAAGTGATACGCCTACATTCTCTTTTTGGAACTTCGCTTCACAAGCTGCTGCTTCTGCTACACGTCCAATTGTTGTATCTGCAATTACACACTCCACTGGCTCACCACTTGCATGTCTTAAGTTCTTTTCGATGAACTCAGCTACACGTTTTGCCATACCCATTGTTTGATCTTCTAAAGATTCACGTACACCATTTCTACGTCCATCAATCGTTGGACGAATACCTACCCTTGGTAAGTCACCGTTTAATCTAAATTTATTTTCCATACCAAACCCTCCTGTTAGTCATATTGTCTAATAAAATATTTATTTTTATTGTTTTATAGTTCATATTATACCATTTGTGCAAGGTAAAACAGGAGTACTTTAATTGTTAAAAAGTGTACTTTTCTTACTTTTTGATCTAAATTCAGAGGGGGTTATATTTTCTTTCTTTTTAAAAAGTTTACTAAAATATTTACTATCACAAATTCCTATATATTCGGCAATTTCATTAACGCTAAAGTCTGTCGTAATAAGTAGCTTTTTTGCCGTTTCAATCCTTAAGTGGATTAAATATTGCATAGGGGTCATTTCTATCTTTTTCTTGAAAACTCTACATAGATACGTAGGATTGATATAAAGCTCTTTCGCAAGTTCCTCTATCGTCATATCATCTGCATAATGGCACTGCATATAATGGATTGCTTGTTCTACTATATCTTTTTTCACTTCTTTATTGATCACGTTTCGTTGGATATTTAGAAACATCGCTTGGATATAAGTCTTGGTTAGCTTTTTCTCCAATTCTCCTCTACCACTTTTGTTCAATGCTACGAGTTCTTTGATCAGCCAATGTAATTGACCACCTACATCTTTGATAATAAAAGGTGTCGTTAGACTCTCACTGCTTTTAACATCTAGCCATATGTACATACATTTTTGCTTTTTGTTGACATCCACATACTCTTGATGCACTGTATAAGCTGGATAGATCACTACATCACTCCATACTGAATGTATATTTTTTTCAGTACCTTCTATATATACTTTGGCATCTGTCATATAGATAATCTCCATCACCGCATGACTATGCTTTGTAATGTTCCATTCGGTACCTTCTGTAACCTGTGCGCCATAGGTCATCTTTACCGTTTCATAATCAATCCCCTCTATAAATGCTGTAATTGTCTCTTCCATCATCGTCTCCCTTCGCACTGTCATACTCCTTTTTCTACTTTTTTATTATATATGAGTAAAACCCTAAAACATAGTGTAATATTTTAGGGTTTTCTGTATTTACTATTTAATTTTATCCACTTATGATTTGGTCACATTGCAAACACTAAAATCTAAAGTTCTTTCACAGTAGGACGTGATGCTTTTAATAGCCGCCTCTACTTCTGCTAACTTTCCATTAATAATCAAGGTACCATTCACATGATCCAGTACGCCTACTTCGACTGTCGCTGTCTTGATTGCCAAGTCCCCTGCTATAATGACACTTTCACTTGGTGACATAATGACTATCCCCATAGCCGAACGATTGACTCTTTGTATCGTATCTTTAAACACCTTTTCATGTACGGTCTCATCAGGATTCGCAATAATATGTGCTAAGGTAATTTGCTTTCCTGGTACAATCTCTTGAATAATACGCATTCTATCTTCTAATGACATCATACTTTGCATCTTTTCCCTCTCTTCTTACCCGCCTATTTGCCCCTTCAAACCTTCTCGTACGACAGCTTGTAGTAGCTCCTGCATATGACTTTCTGTAGGTGGCACCAGTTCTTTTAATTCATAGACACGACCTAATCCCTCGTACTTATCTTGCCCCATACGATGATACGGTAGCAGATGGATTTCTTGTACTGTTTCAAGTGACTTCACAAACTGTGCAATACTTGCTATATCCGCCACTTGATCATTAAATCCCGGTATGATCGGCACACGTACGATGAGTTCTACACCACTTTGCGCAATGATCCTTGCATTTTCTAGCACTGTCTTATTATCTTTCCCTGTAAATGCCTTGTGCTTTTGTCCATCCATATGTTTGATATCCATCATCACTAGATCAACCACTGGCAAGATACTTTCTACCACTTCTCTAGATACGCCTGCTGTTGTCTCAATAGCTGTTGCTATGCCGCTTTCTTTACATGCATGAAGCAATGCCTTTGCAAATCTTGGTTGGCACAGACACTCACCACCCGATAGGGTGACGCCTCCCCCAGAACGATTGTAATAAATACGATCTTTCTCGATTTCCTTCAGTACTTCTTCTACTGTGCAATCTTTTCCTATCTCTTTATTTTTCCCATTGAAAACCATCGTTTCTACTGGATACGCTTGTGATTCAGGATTACAACACCACTTGCACCTAAATAGACAGCCTTTCAAGAATACAAGCGTCCGAATGCCTGGTCCATCATGCACCGAAAATTTTTGGATATCAAATAGTCTTCCCTTTTCCTTTAGGTACGCTTTTTCCACCCTATCGCCTCCTCTTCTAAAAATCTCGTTGTTCTGTTCGATTGATAATGTCATCTTGAAGAGAACGTGATAAAGAAGTAAATAGTGCACTGTATCCTGCTACACGTACTACTAAATTCTTGTATTGGTCCGGATTCTTCTGTGCTTCTAAAAGCGTATCACGACTTACAACATTGAACTGGATGTGACTACCTTTTTGTTCAAAGAAACTACGAATATAATACACAAAGTTATTGAGTCCTTTTGTTCCACTTAATGCCGATGGATGGAACTTCTGGTTAAAGAGTGTTCCGTTAGAAGCAATGCCATGGTCAAGTTTGCTCACTGAGTTGGCCGCCGCTGTAGGTCCACTCACATCCCTACCTGCTACTGGCGATACCCCATCTGCTACTGGTGTCGCTGCAAGTCTGCCATCTGGTGTGGCACCTGTCTGTGCTCCTAGTGGTACGTTAGCTGATACCGGATAAAGCCCTGCTTGATAAATCCCCCCTCTAGGGTTTTTGAAGTTCTCTAGTGGTTTTGTATAGCCATACGCTACATCTCTTGCCAACAAGTCTACCTCTTCTTGATCATTCCCAAACTTAGGCAGTGCTTCAATCCATTCTAGAAGTTCTTTGTAGTCTTCTGTTGTACACTCTTTTTCATAGTTACTTACCACGCCCTTCACCACTTGAAGTACTTTTTCTTGTCCCAGATTCCCACACTGTGCGATCACATCAGCTGTCACCTGTTTTGTAAGGGTCTCAAGTTGGTTTGATGCTATCCCTTGGCCAAAGTTACGTTGTAATGCTACTTGATACTCTTGTAATGTAAGCTTCTTCTCTTCATAAACAAGCTTTTTGATAGCATAAAGTGCATCTGCCATATTGGCTATACCAAAGCCTTGTGGCCCTGTGAAGTTATAGGTAGCGCCACCTTCTTGTACAGATAAGCCTTTTCCTATACAGTCTTCTATCATACAAGACAAGAAAGGCAATTGACATCGCTCTTTATGTGCTATATCAATGGCATTGATCGCATTGACCATAAGCTCTATGCAGTATTTCATCTGCTTTTTATACGCCTCATAGAAAGATTCATAGGTAGTAAATTTTTCTAATTCGCCAGTCTCCATACCTACTTTAACTTTGCCATCATAGCCATTACTAAATACGAGTTCCATAGGTCTACACATATTGAAGAAAGCTGCATCATGCCACCCATCTGTCTTTCCTGCCTTTTGAGGCTCTACACATCCGATAATATTGTATGTACGTGCATCTTTTAAAGAAAGGCCTCTACTCATAAGCGAAGGAATGATCACTTCATCATTGTAGTAAGCTGGCAGTCCTATACCTGTTCTTGTAAGCTCTGCCGACTTTACCAATAAGGTGTGTGGCGTACCATTCCATACTCTTACCGATAGTGAAGGCTGCGGTAACATCACATGACCTGAAGCTTCTATACACATATATGAAAGTTCATTTGTCACATCTCTACCCGCTTCATTTTGTCCTCCTACAATGAGGTTTTGGAAAAGCCCATAACCTGCAAATCCTTCTGCTGAAGCACAGTCTCTCACCTTGCTTATATCATTGAGTTTGATCCATATACAGTCAATAAGTTCTTGGGCAAAGTCATCTGTTAGTTTCCCTGCTTCCTTATCCTTCTTGTAGTATGGATACATATATTGATCAAAGCGTCCTGGAGATATAGAATGTCCATTAGACTCTGTCTGCAGAAGCATCTGAACGAACCAGAAGGATTGACATGCCTCATAAAAGCTTGTGGCGCCTTTTGCGGGTACGCGTTCACAATTTTTAGCGATTTGTAAAAGCTCTTCTTTTCTTACCGCATCTTTACACAACGAAGCTTCTTTAAGTGCTACTTCTGCATATCTTTTTGCATAATCAATGACAGCTTCACAACTTTCTATCATCCCTTCTAATAAAGGTGCTCTTTTAATGTAAGTTGGGTCAGTTAGCTCCCATTTTGCTAATTCCTCTTTAACTTCTGCTATAATCCCTTCATAGCCGATAGCTAATACCTTTTCATAAAGCACTGTCACATGCCCTACACCGTTGTAATAATAGTTTCCTGGTGTAAAAATATTGTGATCTACTCCAGCTATCGCTTCTTTAGACATATAAGAAGTGGCTAACTCGCTTGTCGTCTTTCCCTTCCAATAACCACATACTTCTCTGAAAATCTTTTTATTGCTTTGACTTATAAAAAATGGATCTGCACTTCGTGTCTCTAATGTATCTAGCTCATCTAATATCCACTGAACTGAAAACTCCGGAAAGAGTTGGCATCCTCTAGAACCTTTTGTGGCACTCCCTACAATGAGTTCATCTGGTCGAATAACAATAGGAATATGTCTAAGTATATGACTAAAGGCTTTTGCTCTACGTGTAATCATCGGCATCTTTTCTGTTTCCTTATACGATGCCGTAAGTAACACTGCACGGTCAACTTCTATTTCTGGTAACTTTTCAAACAATTGTTCTATTAGTTTGTTAATACGGTTGGTTTTTTGTATACTTTCTTGGAACATTTGTATGCACTTCCCCCTTCTTTATAACCACATCTTGTTTTTGCTTTATTCTTATTGTTTTTTATTTGTTTATGTTGTTTTTATTTGTTTTATAATAGCATGCTTTTATATTTTTTTCAATATTTTTATTGCATTGCTACATTTGATTACAAGAAAAAAAGCATACCTTTTATTGGCATGCTTCTTCTGTGCATTTTTTTGCTGTAATCTGTTCAGGTAGTACAATGGCTAAGACGATGAGGATGATACCAAGTCCCATTCCCCATATATTTCCTACTGGCAATAAACTAAGGCTTTTCTCACTAACTTGCACAAGGGTTTCTACTCCACCAAAAAGCTTCTCAAACCACCCTAGACTTTCAAAGTAAGGATACACTTGATTATAAACTAACGCTCCTACAAGGCCACCAAGTACATACATCACAGCATCTTTCTTCCCTGCACCCATGGAGGTTACACCTGTTCCTGGGCAATATCCCGCAATGCCCCATCCTAAGCCAAAGATAGCACCGCCTACGATCACACCTATATTTAAAGCCTTGATCGAGAAATGACTCACATCCATCATCCCTACCGCACTGCTAGCGAAAATCAACACATTGGCAATCCCAATCCCTAGAAGGATAGTCTTCATAAGCCTCAAATCCTTCAAGCGAAGCATCCCTAAAAGCCTATCACCATCTGATGCCCCTATACGATAAAGTACAAATCCAAACAACGCACCTAATATAACTGCTAATACTAATTCCATCATCTTTCCATCTCCCTTCTATCTTCTTTTTCTGTATACAACTAGCGCCGTTGGTATGGCTATGGCAAATACTGCTACTGCAAAAGCCATACCACTTAAGGCCGTCTGAGAAATCCCACTCATCATATGCCCACTGGTACACCCACCTGCTAGTCGTGCCCCAAAAAGTGAAATCACACCACCTATAAATGCCATCCCATAGCGGATACCTAGCTTCACAGATATGTTCTCTTTATAAATACGTGGTAGACCTCTTGTTTCTTTCGCAAGTCCTATGCTACCTAAAAAGCCTCCCAGTACCATCGCTATGACAAAAAGAAGACCGTAGTTCATCGGTTCTGCTACTTCTTGTGCTAGCTTACCTTCGCCTTTATCCAAGTAAGCATTGGTACTTCCATATCCTGTCTTATACGCTGGATTTTCATAGATTAAGTCTTGATCCACCACTTGCTGTGCCATGCCTGCTGTCACTGAAAATTGTGTGGATACACCTATTGGTTTTACAAGAAACATGGCTATAAAAAAGGTTAATCCTAACAGTATGCCCCCTACTTTCCAATTCAAATAGTTCTTCATTATCTTACACCCTTCCTTTTACCTTTTATGGTTTTTATTTGTTTGTTTGTCAAAAGAGGTATTTCATAATGTTATTGTATGGGAATTCACTTTTTTTGTATGTGACTTAGTCGCATTCCCTTTACTGCCTCCATTTGGCAAAAAAAATACTAGATAGCCCCTTAGCTATCTAGTATTTCTTTGTCTATTCCATTTCATTCTCGCACTATTTTTTTCCTTTTTCCTAAGTACGCCTCTTGTATCTGCGTATTTGTCAAGAGTTCTTTACCTGTACCTACAAGGGTCACTTTACCTGTTTCTAAAACATAGCCTATGTCTGCCATCTTCAAGGCAAGGTGTGCATTCTGCTCGATGAGTAGTATCGTCATCCCCCTCTGATGGATGGTCTCGATGATACGGAAGATATCATTAACGATAAGCGGTGCCAGCCCTAAGGAAGGTTCATCCATCATCAAAAGTCTTGGCCTAGACATCAGCGCCCTTGCGACTGCTAGCATCTGCTGTTCACCACCAGATAAGGTCCCTGCTAGCTGCCAATGGCGCTGCTTCAGTATGGGAAAAAGTTCATATACCCATTGGATGTCATCATGCAAGCTATCTTTTCTAAGATAGCCACCTATCTTAATATTGTCATACACCGATAAGTTAGAGAATACTCGCCTACCTTCTGGTACCAACGTGATGCCTTTCTTAACGATGCGGTCGCTAGATACCCCAGTGATATCCTCACCCTCAAAAAGAATCTGGCCTTCACTTGGTTTCACAAGCCCCATAATCGTTCGAAGAATGGTGCTTTTACCTGCGCCATTGGCCCCTATCAGTGTGACGACTTTGCCTTCTGGCACTTCAAGGTCTACACCTTTTACAGCTTCAATCCCGCCATAGTTAACTTTCAAAGCTTTCACTTCTAGCATCTTCACTCACCCCCAAGTAGGCTGCTATGACCCGTTCATTTTGTTGGATCTGCTCTGGTGTGCCTGTGGCAATGAGCTTCCCAAAGTCCAGTACATAGATGCGGTCAGAAATCTCCATGACCAGATCCATATGATGTTCGATCATGAGAATCGTAAGTTCATAGGTATCTCGAAGTTTGCGTATAAAAGCAGTCAGTTCTTCTGTCTCCTGAGGATTCATACCTGCTGCGGGTTCATCCAGTAGCAAAAGTCTTGGCTTCGTTGCCAATGCTCTTGCAATCTCTAGCTTTCTTTGATCCCCGTAAGGTAGTGCACTGGCCTTCTCATCCTTGACGTTTTCAAGCCCTATTAGTGTCAGAAGCTTCATAGCCTCCTCTTTAAAGCTACCTTCTTCTTTCTGTGCCCATGGCATACGGCTCATGGTACTGAGCATACCACTTTTATGATGCATATGCTGTGCGATCTGTATATTCTCTAAGACCGTTAACCCCTTGAATAGCCGAATGTTTTGGAATGTACGTGCAAGACCTATGCCCGTGATACGGTCTGTACGCATAGGAGTGATGCACTTACCGCTCACATACACTTTCCCCATAGTAGGCCGATACACACCTGTAATCACATTGAAAACCGTCGTCTTTCCTGCACCATTAGGACCTATAAGGGCTACGATTTCCCCTTCTTCTACATTCATATCTAAAGCATCGATGGCGATGACACCACCAAATTGCATCGTAAGTTCACGTAATTCTAGCAAACTCATGTAGTCTCACCCCCTGACTTTTTCTTAAGTTTAAAGCTTCGAAGCGCTTCCCATTTCTTCCTTATCCAGCTGTAAGTAAGCTCTTGTTGCCCCATAAGTCCACGCCTATAAAATAAAACCACAAGCATCAACAGCAGTGAAAAGACGACCATACGAAGTCCTGGTTTAAAGAACGGTATCGTCATACTTCCTAGTACCAATGGCTCATCCAAGAAACGTAACCACTCTAAGCCGATGGTGACGAGAAAAGCTGAAAGAACCGTCCCCGATATACTTCCCATCCCGCCCAATACGATAATCATCAGGAAGTTGTAGGTAAGGGTAAAATAAAACTGCTTCGGATCCACCGTACCAAGAAGTGCTGCGAAAAGGCCACCACCTACACCTGCCATAAAAGCACTCACCATAAAACTAATCATCTTATGCTTGAAAAGCGAAATCCCCATAGCCTCTGCCGCTACCTCATCTTCTCTGATAGCTTTAAAAGCCCGCCCATAGCTCGAATGAATAAGGAGCGCAAGTAAGATGACCATGATAATGGTAATTCCAAAACTCCACAGCATATTGGTACGTGGTGGAATATTTTTAATCCCTAAAGCCCCATTGGTGATGGGCTGCAAGTTGGTAAAGACAATACGAATAATCTCCGAGAACCCCAACGTAGCGATGGCCAGATAATCCCCCCTCAGCCTAAGCACAGGTGCCCCTATCAGGAATGCGATGCCCGCTGCGACGAAGCCTCCCAGTAAAAGTGCTACCACAAAAGGAAGCTGAATGCCCGCTATAGCTGGATGCATAGGCTCTAGGTAAAACACCATGCCTCTCTCTGCCACTGGCACTGTAAAGATCGCCACACAGTATGCCCCGATGGCCATAAACCCTGCCTGCCCCAAGGAGAAAAGCCCTGTAAAGCCATTGACTAGGTTCATAGAAAGCCCAAGTATAGTATAGATCGCACATAAATTCAACGTTCGCTTCAAGTAGCTATTCAGTGTACATTCACCTATGGCTACAAGTATAAGTACCACTGCCAGTAAGATTAAAGTGATGATGACCTTCTTCTTTTTATCCATACTTTACACCTTCTCTGCCACAGTTTCTCCCAGTAAGCCCGTAGGTCTTACGACGAGGATCATAATGAGTAATACAAACGCTATGGCATCTCGGTATCCTGTCAGATCAGGTAACCATGCCACCAAGAGCACCTCTGTAAGCCCTAGTATAAAGCCACCTAGCACCGCACCTTTTACATTGCCGATACCACCTATGACTGCTGCAATAAAGCACTTAAGCCCTGGCATAACCCCCATCATCGGCTGCACTTGAGGATACTTCATCCCCCACAAGATAGCACCGATGGCTGCAAGGCCTGACCCGATGGCAAAAGTCGTAGCGATGACTTTATTGATCCGTATCCCCATCACCTGAGCGATTTCATAATCCCTCGATACAGCACGCATAGCCATGCCTATCTTGGTGTGATTCAGTAGTACCAATAATAAACCTAAGAGTACAAGGGTAACGATAGGCACCACCACATGGAGATACTGGATGGATACCCCACCTACGACTAAAGGCTTTGTCATCATTTCAAAGTCAGGAAAAGCTTTAGGCTTCCCCGTGAAAAGAAAAGTCGCTAAGTTCTCCAGAAAGAAAGATACCCCTATAGCTGAAATCAAAAGTGATGTCTTCGGTGCATCCCTCAGTGACCGATATGCCGTCCGTTCAATGAGCACACCCAGTAAAGCTGTGGCTATAATGACAAGTAAAAACGCCATATACCATGGCAAATGAAAGACGGCTACTCCAAAGAAAGCAAAGTACGCTGCCATCATAAAAATATCCCCATGTGCAAAGTTAATGAGTCTCAAAATACCATATACCATCGTGTAACCAATAGCAATCAGGGCATAAAGACTTCCTACCATAACCCCATTGGCTATATACTGCATCCATCCATTCATGACATTCCTTCCCCCTTCCCCTTTATGTATAAATAAATAGTAGGCGTATCCACCTACTATTTATCTCCTCATTACTTCTTATTTTTCAATGGTTACAGTATCGTAGTAGACAAATTTGCCATCTTTTACAGTCTTAATAATGGCCATATTCTTATCCGCATCCCCTTGATCGGTCATACTAATCATTCCTGTTACACCCGCAAAGTCTTTGGTTTCGGCAAGGGCATCACGTATAGCTTTAGGGTCAGCACTTCCTGCTTTTTCAATGGCTTTAATAACGATAAGATAGGCATCATAGCTAAGTGCTGAAACAGCTGGCACGTTTTCTCGGTCTGGGTACGTTGCTTTATAAGCATTGACGAATTTCTCTGTTTCCTCTGTAAGGGGTGCACTTTCATCAAAAAAGGTAGACATCACAGCGCCTTCTACATCTTTGCCACCTACAGTGATAAATTCATTGGTCTCCCATGTGTCACCACCGATAAAAGGTGCTTCAAGCCCTAGTGCCTTCGCCTGCTTGATGATAAGCGCTGACTCTGTAAAGTTACCTGGTGCAAAGATCATATCTGGTTTTTTATCCTTGATATTCGTAAGGATGCCTGAGAAGTCCTGGTCATTGGTGTTGTAATTAGCTACCTCCACGATACAGTCAGGGTCCCCTGTAAGCGCTGTGAATGCATCCACGAAATACTTCGCAAGACCTACTGCATAGTCGTTCGATACTTCTTGGATGACGGCTACTTTTCTTGCCCCATTCTTATAGGCATAGTTTGCCATAACGGTCCCTTGGAATGGGTCTAAGAAACATACACGGAAATAATAGGGATTATCCTGCGTTACCAATGGATTGGTACAAGACGCTCCTACTGCTGGCACTTCATTACTCTTTACTAAGCTTCCTGCTGCGATAGAAAAACTAGAGCCCCATGAACCTAAGATGGCACTTACTTTTTCTTTTTCAATAAGACGTGCAACGGCTGTGGTTGCTTCTGCTTTATCTGATTTATTATCCACAATGACTAACTCTACTTTTTTGCCTAGTACTTCTGGATACAGCTGATTGGCAATCTTCATGCCCTCAACTTCCATTTCTCCCCCTGCTGCATTAGCACCTGTCAGTGGTTCATACACCCCAATGCGAATCACATCATCATTGGCCTTACTTCCTCCCGCACATCCCACTAGTGACATGGTAAGTAATGTGATACAAGCGATACAACTTATAAGTTTCTTCAAATAAATCTCCCCTTTTAGGACTGCTATCTCTCTATAAATATTCTTTTTTATTATCTTTTATACCTATTTCTCTCTACTCCTCTGGCCTCGGGAACTTCTTTATTTATAAATTTTCTTTTAAAAACGAACTACCTGTCATTACTTGTCATAATATATACTATCTTGTGCTTTATATATCAAAGGAGTGATTCTATGTCTTCATATTATTGGAGCGATAACGGTGCAATGCTCGCTACATCTAACTACAGTTCCTCTTCTGGATCCTGCTCTACTTGTTGTAAGTGTAGTACCCCTTATATCGGTCCTAATGGTAACTGGTTTGTAAATTGTCAAGATACTGGCATCTCCGCCCAAGGTCCTATCGGTCCTACTGGTCCTGCTGGTGGCCCTACTGGCCCTGTTGGTCCTACTGGTCCCGCTGGTCCTGCCGGTGGCCCTACTGGCCCTGCTGGTCCTACCGGAGATACTGGTCCTACCGGTCCTACTGGCCCTACCGGTCCTACCGGCCCTACTGGCCCTACCGGTCTTTCTGGTGCTACTGGTCCTGCTGGTCTAACACCTGTCATCGGTGTAAATGGTACTTGGATTATCGGTGATACTGATACAGGTGTACCCGTTCAAGGTCCTACTGGTCCTACTGGAACTACTGGTCCTATCGGCCCTATCGGTCCTGCTGGTGGTCCTACTGGTCCTGCTGGTCCTACTGGCCCTACCGGCCCTACTGGTCCTACTGGTCCTACTGGTCTACAAGGTGCCACCGGTCCTAGTGGTCCCATCGGCCCTACCGGTCCTACTGGTTTTACTGGTCCTACCGGCCTCTCTGGCCCTACCGGTCTATCTGGTCCTACTGGTCCTACTGGTCCCACTGGTCCTGCTGGTTCTGCACTCACCTCTAGTAATGCCTTTATTACGCAAAGTTCTTCAACTGTTGTTTTGGATGGCAATGCGATTCCATTGTCTACAAATATAACAATCTCAGGCTCAACTATTTCTCATACACCTGGTAATAGTAATATTACCCTAGCAGCAAATACCAAGTACTTGGTTAACTACCGTGCTGTAGGTAATAATGTAGTTGCCGGCCTTGACCAAGTTATTTATCTTTCTCTAGATGGTGCTGCTATTCCAGGCACAACAGTTACTTCTAGTGGCAATGGTTATAATTATAGCCCTGAATCCAATGGTACGGCTATTATTACTACTGGCGGTGCTCCAAGTCAACTTACCATCGTTAATAATTCCGGCGGCACAAGTCGTACTTTCTCAGAAGTGCAGATATCACTTGTTCAGATTGCTTAGACTAAAAAGAAGAGGTAACAATGTACATTTTCACATTGTTACCTCTTCTTTTTAGTTTTTGTATCCTTTTACAACTTCGTGAATAGCGTTTAGTAAGCTCTTCTCTACAACTGGTGTATCATGAGCGATTTCCCAAATCATAATACCCCCTACATTGTTAAGTGCCCACTCTGTCTTTTCTTTAATTGTTGGTATACCATTGTAGTATACTTGCTTGCCATCTATTGTTGCGATATCTTTACCAAAGGCAGCTGGATCTTTCTGAAGGATTTCTTCATAAGAAAGCCATAAAGGTCTTCCATAGAAAGGTACGCCTAAGACCACTTTATGCCCTGGCATACCTCTCTCATTCTTCCAGTAACTTGCACAGCTTACTGCAAAATTATAAGAAGAGTGACGGTCCCCATCACCACCGTCATAAGCCATAACGTTGAACCAGTCTACGCTATCAATGACTACTTGTGAATGTGCTGCTGCATCGTATTGCGTGATACCATCTGCGGTCTTTCCACCTAATACTGCTGCAGTAAGAAGCATATTCTCTTTTCTTAAACCTTCATCTAGGTAGCGCATCAAGCTCTCGTATTGCTTCGCACTTGGAGAACCTGTACGAGGATGCTCCCAGTCCATATCTACGCCATCAAAACCATACTGCTTAGCCATTGCTATGATTTCATTTGCAAGCTTCTGTGCTTTAGCATCTGTACTTGTCGCTTGTACAAAAGCATTTTCTAGTGGAACACCTTTGTATTCCCATCCACCCACTGCTAAAAGGACTTTGACACCGTTTTTATGTGCTTCTCTTATAAGCTCCTTCGCTGTTTCTGGATTATCTAGTGGTAAGAGGCTGCCATCTGCTGTTGGAATCGCAAAAGAGTAGTTGATATGTGTAAGTTTATCATACTGCACTTCTTTTACTTTTTCTGGTTTCCAACTTGGGAAGTACCCTACCACTTTTACATTTTTATCACCTTCACGTGGTATAAAGTCAGGATTTGGATCGGTACCACCACCGCCTCCACCGATAAAGAGCCATACACCTGCTACGTTATTCGCATCTGGCTTTTCATTCTGGGTCCACCATTTTGCTTCGAAGGTCTTCCCATCATAAACGACGCGGTCACCTTTTACATACACTTTTCCAGCTTCCCATGTGGTTGTAGGTTGTGGGTCTGGATCTGGCGTTGGATCTGGGTCTGGCGTTGGATCTGGATCTGGTGTAGGTATCTCACCTACTACCTTCCATACACCCCATTGATTATTCGCATCTGGCTTCTCATTTTGTGTCCACCAGCTTGCTTGGAATGTTTTTCCATCATAAGTTACTTGGTCGCCACCATGATAAATTTGTGATGCACTCCATGCTTGTACTGCTGCTACTGCTTGTGATACTGTCTGCGCCATAACACTTATTGGTGTCATAGCCACAGTGCATACCATGACGAGTGCCATGATATACGCTAAAATCCCTTTTCTTTGTTTCATGTTTGTACTTCCCCCTTTTCTATAGTGTACAACACTATTATAATAAACTTAATGACTTTTTTGAATATTTTACATATTATGTTTTAACAACAAAAAATGATTGCACTATTTCGTGCAATCATTTTTTGTTGTTTCTTCTTCAGCTAGGCGGAGCGCCTTTTCAATCACCAGATGCATATCATAGTACTGATACGCTCCTAGTCGTCCTCCAAAAATAACCTTTTCTTCTTCAGTCGCTAATCCTTGGTACTTCTCGTAAAGTTGATTATTCTTATCATCATTAATCGGATAATAAGGTTCTTGACCTACTTCCCATGTCATAGGGTATTCCCTCGTTATAACGGTCTTAGGACTCTCCGTGTATTCAAAATGCTTATGCTCAATAATACGCGTATACGGAATCTCATACGCGGTATAGTTTACCACCGCATTCCCTTGATAATTAGGCTGGTCTAGTACTTCTTCTTCAAAGCCTAGACTACGGTACTCCAATGGCCCAAATACATAATTATAATACTGGTCAATCATCCCTGTAAAAATCACCTTATCAGCTAGGGATTCTAACACCTGACGTTCTTTGAAGAAATCCACCCCAAGCCTTACTTCTACATTTTCTAGTAGTTTATCTATCAGTACATTATACCCACCAATCGGAATCCCTTGATAATTATCATTAAAATAATTATTATCATAGGTAAATCGTATCGGTAAACGTTTGATAATAAAAGCTGGTAACTCTGAAGCTGGTTTACCCCATTGTTTTTCTGTATAGCCTTTGATAAGTATCTCATAGATATCTTTTCCTACTAAATTCATCGCTTGTTCTTCTAAATTTGCAGGTGTCTCCACATAGGATGTACTCACTTGTTCTTGAATTTTTGCTTGTGCTTCTTCTGGTGTTTGCGTACCCCACATTTGATAAAAGGTATTCATATTAAAAGGTAGGTTATAGAGTTTCCCTTCGTAATGTGCTAATGGTGCATTGGTATAGCGATTAAATGTTACGAATTGATTCACATAATCCCATACTTCTTTATTGTTTGTATGGAAAATATGGGCGCCATACTTATGTACATTGATACCTTCTTTTTCTTCGCAATAAATATTGCCCCCTGTATGGTTTCTTTTTTCAACCACCAGACATTTCTTTCCTGCTTTTGTCATCTCATGTGCAAACACTGCTCCAAATAAGCCTGCACCTACTATTAAATAATCATATGCCATCTCTTTAACTTGTTCCTTTCACTTTAATTAAACCCTATTTTCTTCTGCATGATATGATAGATCTTAACGACTATCTTTCTACCTATTTTTCCTGGTGCATGAATGACCCAGCCTAGCAGTCTCTTATAGCGTAAGTTGACGTACATCGTCTGATGCTTCTCTCGCATCCCTTGCCACAGCATTTTCTTCTTCGCCAAGTTCTCAGGGCTACCTTCTTTAATAAGAAGCACACTGGATACGATACATATAAGTTCCAAATAGCGATACATATAGTGTCGCAGTTCTTTTGGCATGATTGTTTCTAGATCGTAGGAGTCAAATAAGATATTGTTCACTTTTAATTGTTGATCAATACGTGAAATCATTATCTTTTCATTGACTGATTGATCCTCTCGCCCGATAAAATAATGATACAAGTTGACGTCTAAATAATAAATCTTCTTGACGTGTGGTAATGGATAGTACACATAGATACTATCTACATAAAACGTATGCTCTGGTAGCTTAACCCCACAGTCTCTAAGTATCTGCGTACGGTAAATAACCGAATGCATCAAAATATATTTATTGACATCGAATCGCTTGATGTCTTGCCACTCAAAGTAAGTATCTGTCGGTAGTACATTTCTATATTCCATAACTTTTTTATGGACGGCATCTTGTTTATCATAAATGAAATTCGAAATCAGCATATCTAACTGCTTGGATTCCTGTAAACTTTCTTTTAAAAAAGCAATAATCTTCCGTAAAGCTTCTTCATTCACCCAATCATCACTATCTACGACCTTAAAGTAGTGTCCTGTTGCATGTTCAATACCTGTATTGACAGCTGACCCATGTCCACCATTTGCTTTATGTATCGCACGTACATGAGATGGGTATTCTTTCGCATAAGCATCCGCTATCTCCCTCGTATTGTCCTTAGTAGAACCGTCATTGACAATGAGTATTTCTATGTCATCGCCTCCTACCAATAAACTTTCGATACACTTTTTCATATAACTTGCTGAATTATAGCATGGTACTGCTACTGATAAAATCTTCATAATCGCTCCTACTACTGTTCCTTTTTATTCATTGTCTATATTCGCCAAAAGACCAAAGCACTTTTTTGTACTTTGATCTCTCGGTAGTTTATTTTCTTTTAAATACTAATTGTTTTCTGGTTTTTCTTTAAAGATAATTTTAAAGATTGGGAAGAATACCCAGAATGATATTGCACAGTTGATAATCATTGTAATGATATCTGCTATAGTTACACCTAGTGAATCCCCACAAAGTCCTATAAAGTATGTATAGATTGGTACTTTATATAACCCTTGTAACGCTGCCGCTGCTGTAGAAATAATAAGATATGCTACGACATACCAAGCTGCTGCTTTTTTGATATCACTATTGGATTTGAATGTTACATTACGTTGTACAAAGAAGTTAATAATTTGTGCAATACCTAATGTAATCTGTACAGCTAAGAAGTACGCCAAACCACCGCCCCCACCGGCTGCTATGGCACCTCTTGCATAATCAAATACATAAAACGGACTACCATCAAGATTACTTCCTACTTGTAAAAGCTGAAAGTTTGTCTCTATTAATGGGGTCATTTCAAAAGCAAACTTAAGTGCTGGCATCAAAACCATTTGCAATACTGTAATCCCATTACTTACAATAAAAAACATAAGAAACTGTGCGAGCCCTGGATGTTTTTCACTAAAACTATTCCATGCTTTAACCATTTTACTTATCCCCCTTTTGCTGTGTTTGCTTGTTATAACGATACTTTGGACACTCTTCTCTCTTCTTCGCTGCCTGTCTTAAATGCTTCATCCCTTTGATGAAGTTTCCATTTACTGCAATCAGCAGCCCATCTACCATTTCCATAGAAAACGCGCCACCACTCATACGTGCAAGTCCTCTAAATGGCAAGTGGAAGATAACCATTTCGTAAATATTCACTATTTTTCTCTTGCCAAGTACTTTAAACATCTTATGGCTTGCATTAATGAGGTGGTATGCTAAACGTGCTACGAATCCTTTAGCATACTGCATTTGTGAAAGGGTATCATTATAGCCTAATTCTTTTGAACGGTCCCATTTAGGATTGGGTGCTTTAAAGCCTAATAACGCCTCGAACTCTTCTAGGCCTACTTCTTTTACATGCCCACTTAAGTATGTGTCTAATGCCATGCCCTGATACGGATTAGGTGCATCAGTACCCTCTAGGATGATTAATTCATCTAATCGAATATCTGTACAGCTCGCCCCTACTAGAATCTGATAGGCTCCTTTTTCAATTTCCCAATTATTTGTCTTGGTATTATAGTAACTAAAGGCTCTATCATCTAATTGAATGGTAACTTGCTTCGTCTCACCTGGTTGTAAAAATACTTTTTGGAAACCTTTAAGTTCTCTCTCCGCTCTAAAGATTTCAGTCTTTCCTTTTTTCACGTAAAGTTGGGCAACTTCTGCACCTGCATATTTCCCTGTATTAGTTAAATCAAAGGATACTTGCTTATCTTCTACGGTTAAGTTACTGTATTCGAATGTTGTATAGCTTAAGCCATAGCCGAATGGGAAGCGTACATCGACTCCCGCTGTACTATAGTAGCGATAACCTACATAAATACCTTCACGATATTCCACACTTACTTCTTTACCTGGGAAGTGGTTGACACTTGATACATCTTCATAGGCATAAGGATAAGTTTCTGCTAACTTTCCTGATGGATTCACTTCACCTTTTAAAATAGTGAAGACTGCTTTTGCACCTGCTTGCCCACTTAAGTAAGTATGCACCACTGCTTTTGCGTGCTTAATCCATGACATTTCTACCACTGCACCGCAAGATAAGACTACCACTATATTTTCATTCACTTGTGCTAATGCTTCTAATACTGCGATTTGATTCGATGGCATGTGGATATCCGTACGGTCCAGACCTTCTTCTTCCTTAACCTCATCTAACCCCATATAATACAGGACCACATCTGCTTTCTTCGCAAGTGCTACCGCTGCTTCTTGTAGTTTCAAGTCTTTCTTGCCAAATCTGTGGTAGCCTTGTTCGTAGCCTTCAAATTGAATGCCTGTCGCTGCCACTACACCTAGTGCACTATCTAACTTCGTTGGATTTACAATGGATGAGCCTGCCCCTTGATATCTCGGTGTCTTTGCAAAGTCACCAATGATAGCTATTTTTTGTTCTTTAGCTAACGGAAGGATCTCTGCCTCATTTTTGAGAAGTACAATAGATGCTTCTGCTGCTTTTTGTGCAAGTGCATGATGCTTTTCTTGGTCGAAAGTTTTTGCTGCTTGCTTTAGCACATCATCTGTTGTAAAAGTAAGCTCTAAGAGACGCTCTAAACATACATCTAACACTTCTTCCTTAAGGCTTCCGTTCTGAACTGCGCTTATAATCTCTGCATCTGAATCACCTAAGTCACTTGGCATTTCTAATTCATTGCCACATACTAACCCTTCGATACGGTCATTCTCACCGCCCCAGTCTGTTACCACTACGCCATCAAATTGCCACTCATCTCTTAGGATATCTACTAATAAGTGTTTGTGTTCGTTCGTATGCTTACCATTCAGCATATTATAAGAACTCATGATTGACTTTGTCTTACCTTCCTTCACCGCCATCTCAAAGGCTGGTAGGTAGATTTCACGAAGTGTTCTCTCATCTATAATGGTATCAATAACCATACGTCTTTCTTCTTGATTATTGGCAGCAAAGTGCTTCACACATGCAGAGATTCCCTCTGATTGAATCCCTTTAATGTAACTTACTGCAAACTTCCCTGATAGATAAGGATCTTCACTAAAATACTCAAAGTTTCTACCACAACGTGGGTTACGTTTGATATTACATCCTGGTCCTAAAAGCATATTAACATCCATGCTTACTGCTTCTTTTCCTAATGCTTCACCCAGCTCTTCTGCTAATGCTTCATCCCAGCTATTAGCAATGGTTGCTGCTGTTGGAAAACATGTCGCTGGAATGCTTCCATTTAACCCTAAGTGGTCTGCTGCTTCTGCTTGTTTACGAATACCATGTGGTCCATCTGATAAAAACATAGTCGGAATCCCAAGTCTTGGGATATCTTGAGTCTGCCAAAAGTTTTTACCTGACATTAAAGACGCTTTTTCTTCTAACGTCATTTTGCTAATGATGTCTTTATATTTCATATACGTTACCTCTCATTAATGTCCAATCTTTTATGATTCATCTTTGTATTGTCATGGTATCATAATAAGCGGTTTGAAGTTTATCACTTTTTTATCCCTTTTGTTATATTTTTACTATGTTTATATTTCCTTTTGTCATTTTCTTTTGATTACCAGCTACTTTTGAAGTTATTTTTGCGATACTGCCCTGGCGTTACTTTTTCATATTTACGGAATGTCTGTGCAAAATGACTTTGAGAACAAAATCCTAAGTATTGACTGATTTCTATTAAACTATATTCTGAGTAGCGCAATAAACTTTTAGCTTCTTTGATACGATTTTTTTGTATAAACTCTGATACATTGCATCCAATTTCTTTTTTAAATAATGTGCTAAAGTATGTCTCACTTAACCCTACTGTATCAGCGATGTCTTTAAGGCTCACATTGTAATGCAGGTTTCTTAGAATATAGTCTACTGCTAACTGTATGACACTAGAGATTGTGTCTTCTTCTTTATTTTTGCTTTTCGCTACGCGCTCTGCAAAATCTAGCATTGCCTTCACATATAATTTCCATAGTTCTTCTACCGAGTTACAGCGATCTGCCTTTTGTATGTAGATATCGCTTAATGTATAGGCCTCTTCTTCTTCCATGCCGCCCTCTAACGCAGCTCTCGTTGCTACGGCAATACCTATAATGATGGCATAGAGTTGTTGCCTAAATGAATTGTGCGACATACGCCCATATGTCTTCTCTTTTATATTGTCAAGTTTTTCAGCTAGTTTTTCCACATTCCCTTCTACAATCAGTGCATTCAACGCTTTTTCCTTCTCATACTTAGGTCGAAGCATCGCTTGTTCACGATTTTGAAAGATTTCTGCATGATATACCTTTTCTACATCGTCACTAGATGTGCCCGTTAATCTCATTGTTTTAATCTCCCCCTTTCTTTACGTGGCTATAAATGATGCTACAAAAGACAACTCTAGTCATCTTACACACTAGAGTTGTCTCTGATTTATTACGCTATTACTTTTTTCTTTTTACCACCTATAGTATACCATAATGTAATGCCCGCTACTACAAGTATATCAAGTATAATCAGTAACATTACCCATACTGGCATCTTGCTATTATTATTCGCACCCATTGCTACACTATTTGCAACAGTGTAAAGAATGTTGTGTGATGCTTTTCTCATAGCTTGTTTACCTGTATTACTTGTATCTTGAGGTATATCCCCAAGTGTTGAAAGCATCATATCATTTCCAGCACGAATACCCATATCTGTATTCATGAATTTCCATCCATCATAATCTGAAATAACCATTCCTCTAAAGCCCCATTCGTCTCTTAAGACTGTTTGTAAGAGTTCTGGACATGCCCCAGCCCATCTTGTTCCGATACGGTTGAAGGATGACATCATCGCTGTTGTACCGCCTTCTTTAACTGCATATTCAAAAGGCTTTAAGTAAATCTCACGCATTGCTTGCTCATTTGACCATGTCGCAAGACTCGCTCTTTCTGTTTCTTGGTCATTAAGTGCAAAGTGTTTTGCATAAGTGTAAACACCCGCTTCCATGATACCTTTTGTCTCTGCAGCAGCCATTTTACCTGATAAATAGCCGTCTTCTGAGTAGTACTCAAAGTTTCTTCCACTAAATGGTGTACGGTGAATATTCATAGAAGGTCCATAAATACCTGACACACCCCAAGCAGCGGCTTCTTGGCCATATGCTTGACCCATTTTGTATACTAAATCTGCATTCCATGTACTTGCCATTACCGCTTCACTTGTGTAAGCTACCCCATTGTATGTCGCTTCATTAACAAGTGCATTAAGACCTGCTGGTCCATCAATATCTACTGTTGCTGGCTTTTTAATAGAGTCGATTGCTACTGTTGCATAGCCACCAAATCCAATGAGTTGTTGCATATCTTCCACTGAAAGTTGTTGAAGGAGTAATTCCCATTTTGGATCATCATAGTCTAAGCCAACCATATCGATAAGCTCTAAACCATTTTTCTTAATGATAATATCTTCATCATTCTCATTTTTTAAGATTGTTTCATCATTTAACCCATCAATAATTGCTTGTGTTGCTTCTTTAGTTCTTGGAACGTTTGTTGGGAATGTGCCTTCCCAGTCAGCTCTTGAAAGGTACACGATGTCACCATGTACATCATCAAAGAGGTTCGTCGCTGCAATTTTATCTGATTCACGTTTATTTGCTTCATCATAAACGATTGTCTCTGCTAATGTATATGTTTTACTATCCATCACTTGATGCGCATTATCCATTAGTTTGATTTCATAGTTCCCTGCTTCTAATACATATGCTTTTGCATCTTTATAATCGTATGAAGCCATTTCTTCAATTGGGAATGTAAGTGTTACTGTCTCAGATTTACTTGGTTCAAGTATTTCTGTTTTTCCAAATGCTGAAAGTACCACATGTGATTTTTCGATACCGCCTACCGTATATGGTGCTGTATGGTAGACTTGAACGATCTCTTTACCTGCTACATCGCCTGTATTCGTAACTTTAACTTCTACTTCGATGACATCATCTTTTGCTTTAAATCCTGTGATTTGTTGGTCAAATGATGTGTAGCTTAAGCCATAACCAAATGGGTATTGTACCACTTGTTTGTAAGCTTCTTCATCACATTCACCTGTTAAGTTATCAATAAATCTTGTCTCGTAGTAACGATAGCCTACATAGATACCTTCTTGATAATCTACATATGTTCTAGCCCACTTGCTTTCTGGTCCATAGAATGCATTAGAGTAAGTAAAGTACCCAAAGTTTTGATATGCTGGTGAAGATGTGGCATCATATGCATATGTATCAACTAGTGCACCTGATGGATTCACATCACCTACAAGTACTTGACCGATCGCAGCCATACCTGTTTGACCTGGACCACCAACCCAAAGTGCTGCATCGATTCCGTCTTCTTCAAGGAAGCCAAGTTCCATTGCATTTGAAGAGTTCACGAGTACAATAACTGTTTCGAAGTTTTCTTTTACAATATTAAGCATTGCTTCTTCTTTTGATGTAAGCTCTAAGAAGTGACGTCCTTTATCTGCTTCCCAATCACCCATCTCATTTGCAAGGTCACTACCCTCTCCCCCAACACGTGTCAGCATCACAACCGCTACATCTGAAAATGCCTTAGCATTATTTAATAACGCATCTGTATAAAGTGATGGATCTGCTTCGTACACACGATAATCTGGTGCAAAGTCATTTAATGGTCCCGATTCTTGACGTGCAAATCCTAAATCCGTATAGAACTTTGTTAATTCATCATTGACATTTATGCCTGCTTGTACAAGCCCTTGTTGTAAAGTAATATTAGCGGCTGCATTACTTGCTCCCGATCCATTTCCACCATATACTGGTGCTACTGATCCCCAACCAAAAATATTAACATTTGTAGATTTATTAAGTGGTAAAGTATTGTTTTTATTTTCTAATAAGACAATACCTTCTCCTTCTATTTCTTGAACAACATTTTTTGCCTGTTCTGTTACTTGTTTCATTGTTTCTTCATCAGCAGTATTTGCTTTTGATAAGTACAAGTTAATAATGTTTTTAAAATTGTAACATAGCCCATTAACTACAACTAAAATGATTACAAGGATTATTGAAATCACATGTTTAATTTTTTTGTTCTTCATTTTCTCTCCTCCATTTTTTAGCGAAATCAAATCTAATAACTTTTCAATGCTAAGTGTACACACAAGCAGGCTTGCTTTGTAGATGTATCATATCACAAAACCATCTTGCAACTTTATCATTTTTTTACTAAATTTATCATATTTTTTCCATTATCTATTAATATTTTTATTAACTTTTATCTATTCTATCCTTTATTTACGATTTGACTTATACCATTTTTATAAAAAAACAAGCAGAGAAACCATGGTTTCTCTGCTTCTATGTGTACGGGTTTTAAAAAAAAGGGTTAAAAGGGGTTGGGTTTTCCCTCTGTGTGTTACGGGTTAATTATATTATGCTTCCGCCAATGTCCCTAAGTCAACAGGACATATGTCCCCAATTTTCGACACCCTATTTCTTTCATTAGTGTTTAGCTTATAGCTAAAATTTCCATTGACTTTATTATAGTGAAAGCTATTTGTAGCTTCTCAAGGTATTTTCCATTATAATCCATTACACTAGGATAGACTCATGGCATAGTTTTATGGACTTATATT
>JBOGBZ010000112.1:0-7717 GCA_051656485.1 Cellulosilyticaceae bacterium | reverse complement strand
TCATAAAGGGACTCCCATATTTTAAAGCCTACAAAGTAAGGGTTCAGTCGCCCTGGCACTGTACAAATGACATTGTTATGATGCTTTAAAAACTCCATATACATGCCTTGATCGAGGCCTAATTTCCCCATAATTTTGTAATGCCAAAAACTCGCCCAACCTTCATTCATAATCTTGGTCTCGATTTGAGGCATAAAGTATCGACTTTCTTCCATGACAATCATCAAAATATCACGCTGCCACTCTTCTAGCTGCCCATACATCATCAGATACTCTAGTAAGTTCTCATAAGGGTATTCGATATTCCCATCCGTCTCTGTTGTAATCTGTGTAAACGCACCTGATTGATACTTAATGGAGTGTGCTGCATCAAGTATTTTCTCTACTTCATCATACCCTATACTTGGGTCTTGAATATACGTCCTGATACGATTGGCATGATTCTTAAACATATCAATAGTCAACTGTGCATGGGTATACTCTTTGAAAAGCCTGTTGTTCTTGAAGAAATCATTGTGCCCATACACATGGGAAATGGTAAGAAGCTGAAGCACCAAGCTATTGTCCTTCATTAGATACGCAAGACAAGGCGAGGAATTAATGACCATCTCATAAGGTAAGCCCGTCAAATTATAATGGTACAGTGTCTTGATGCGCTCATAGTTCTTTCCAAAACTCCAGTGAGGATAGTGGGATGGCATACCTACATACGCCTCATAACACATCATATCTTCAAAGCTAATAATCTCAAATTCTTGCTCGTAGTAATCTAAGCCGATACCTTTTGCAAGCTCCTCGATTTTTTCATTGTATGCCATCAATTCGTCCATGGTATAGTCCATTACTCATCCCCACCTTCTATGACAGCTCTTTCTACTTTCAGCATATCTACAAAAGCTTTCCATACATCTTCTTTCTTAAAGATACGAACTGCCGAAAAATTTGTCGCCTTCACTTCCTCTAGATACTTGTTCAAAATAGCACTGGTATACGTACTGATTTTGATTTCTCCATAGCCAAATAAATTGCAGGTTTCACAAAGTTTATTTGCAAGCTCCACTGCTTTTTCATTATCTTCACCCCAGTTGTCCCCATCACTACAATGGAAGGCATACACATTCCATGCATCACTCGGGTATCTGTCTTCGATAATTTCCAACGCTTTTTGGTACCCACTGCTAATGTAAGTCCCCCCACTTTCACCTCTATGGAAGAAGTCATCTTCACTCACTTCCTTGGCAACCGTTGTATGGGCGATAAAGACAATCTCTACATTCATATAGCGGATACGTAAAAACTGGTAGAGTAAGAAATAAAAACTTCTAGCGAGACTTTTCTTTGTATGCCCCATAGAACCTGATGTATCCATAATACATATAACCACCGCATTGGAATCTCTTCTTGGCTTTGGTTTACGCCTAAAGTACTTCAAGTCGTCTTCATGGAACGGTATACGCTCATCTTCTCGGTCAATGCCCGCTTCTCTCGCTGCCCTCTGCATACTTTTTTGGCGTTTGATCTTTGCCATTATTGTATGCTTTTTAGAAAGCCTAGGTGGAATGCCTTTTTCTGCAATCCCCCACCTTTTATCACCCGCACTGGCTTCTACTTCTTTAAATTTTTTTTCTTGAAGGAAAGGAAGGTCTAAGTCTTCGAACAAAAAGTTGATGGCTTCATCCACAGTGATTTCTGTTTCATAGATGTCTTCACCCTCATCATTTCCAGCCCCTTCTCCCTGACCTTTCCCTTCGCCTTTTGGAATACGTTTTCCTTTTTCTTCTTTACCTGTACCAGCTCCTACACTTTGCTGATTTTTACCATATCGAAAGTAGTATTCCTTCAGTCCTCTAATGGGAATCTTAATTTTTTTGTTGCTAGTCTTTCCTACAATGCTTTCTTCTGCAATGACACTCCCTATATTGTCTTTGATGCTTTTTTCCACCAGCTCGCGATGTCTTCGCCTGTCTTCTACACTCCTATCTCGGCTGTTGGGTTGGAATTCTTTAAAAATCGCCATACCATCACCTAGTCTTTCCACAAGTTGTTAGCGGAATATTTAAGAATGACATTACAACAATGGTCACAGTAGCCATTATTTTTCATTTCTTCTACCATTGCATCATACTTCACATTTTGATCTTTATCGCGTACCTTACTCTTGGTAATGATACGTGAAAGTTCACGAACTGAAGACGTAAGTTTCTTCTCGATCGCTTCTTTAAGTGGTTCATATGATGTATAATCCACATGACTACCATTGCGAATGACGGAGAACATATACGCTGTGACGTCTTGTCTAAAGCCTTTAGCACCACTTTGAGTCACACCGATTTGTTCTTCTATTGAACGCATAAACACTTCATCTGGACTTAAGTCTTCACCTGTATTGCTATCTTTAATCTTCGTTTTATTCACATAAGCTTCAGCATGGTCAAGGTAATTGTTGAATAGATCTTGTGCTTGGTCTTTGTATCCATGGATGAAGGCTTTGGTCACTTCATTTTCTAGAATCTTATGATACTCTTTCTTGATGGTGTCTTGTAAGAAACCTAAATAACGCTTCTTCACTTCATCAGCGATGGCCATCTCCTTAATCTCACGTAACAAGACATCCATCAGCCCTATGGGGTTGATACAGTCAGATTCAGATTCAGACAAGGCAACATCTAATGCTTTAGAGATAAAACGGGTGGAAATACCACTCATGCCTTCTCTTTCGGCTTCTTCTTTAAGCTCTAAGATATCGATACGCTTGGTGGTTCCCTTCTCTATGATCTCCTCGCCATTATAAATCTTAAGCTTGGTGATAGGGTCTACCTTCGTTGATGGCGTAAGTCTCGTAAGAATAGCAAACATAGAAGCTATTTCTAACGTATGAGGTGCTATATGTGCTTTGAAGTTTGACTTTTTAAGCATCTTGTCATAAATTTTTACTTCTTCATCAAGTTCTAGGCAGTAAGGCACTTCTACTTTAACGATACGGTCTAGTATGGCCTCATTGGTATGATCTGCCTTAAATTTATTCCACTCTGCTTCATTGGAATGAGCAAGAATAACCCCATCAAAATAAATCATAGACCCCTTTCCTGGAGAAGGAATATTTTTCTCTTGGGTCGCTGTAATCATGGTATGCAAATACTCGACATCATTTTTAAATACTTCTATAAATTCTACGATCCCTCTATTACCTACATTGAATGCACCATTCAAAGAAAGGACCCTTGGATCATCTTCTGCATATAAGTCCATCTTAGAGATATCTACTGAACCTATCAGCACCGAAGTATCCTGATTGTTAGGATCTACCGGTGGTACGACACCGATCCCCTTTCTTGAACGAATGGAGAAGTCTGTCTGTACCACGGGGAATTTCTCATATGCTCCACCAAATTCATTGACCAAACGGTAACGACATGCTGGGCATAAATCCCCTTCTATCTTGATACCTAGTACTTCTTCAAACTTCTTACGGCTATGCTTAGGCAGGAGATGCAAAGGTTCTTCTCGCATCGGACAGCCTTCTAATGAATAAATAGGTGCACTTTCTTCAAGGAGCCGCTTAATGCTATCAATAAGTGAGGATTTCCCTGCACCTACTGGCCCTACTAAGTAAAGCACTTGCCTTGACTCTTCACCACGCATGGATGCTGAATGGAAATAACGCACGATTTTCATCAGTGTTTTATCAATGCCATAAAAGTCATCCTTAAAAAAAGCATACTTCTTTAAAATGTCTTTACCATAGATGCGTCTAAGTCTAGGATTTTCCTCGGTCTTAACAACGTCTACACCTTCTCTTATCAAGAGTTCATAAATACGCTCATGGGCTAATTTATGCAACTCTTTTTCCTCTTCTAAAATATGTAGATAGTCAAGAAAAGTCCCTGTAAACTTAGGTCCTTTTCTTGATTTTCTATCGTCTTGTATCATTTCTAAGAAATCTACCATACTCACCACTCCTCTAAGCAGATATACTTTGCTCATTATCAAATATATGGTGCTTGGTACAATTACATGATTATTTTTGGAGATTTTCTTGTTTAAGCCATCCACCTTGCGCTGTCACGATAGCCGTCAAATCATAAAACTTTTCGCCACTCTCATCCATAATACATGGCATGTATTTGATGAGGTCTTTGTGTAATGCCACAACGCTTAGCTGCTCCTCTGTGACATAAATATTCTCTTCTATCTTATACGCTGGTACCGAATACAGCATGGGCTGTAAGCACATCATCTCTTCTCTAGCCTTCACTTGACTTAAAAAAGCGGGGTTCTTCTGTAACCCCCCAATATGCTGGGTGAGTTTATCTTGGCTTGTCAGACGGTAGTCTTCGGTCCCTTTAGGTGATACTTGATACATATCCACATCACCATATAAAATTCCTTTCACTCTAGGATAACGTTCTGGTACTGCCTCATAGAAATACGTCAGTTTATTTTTAGCATCTTCAATGGTATAGGTATGGTCAATTCTTGAAAAATGAGAGATTGCTACTGTGGAAAGCATCATGGGCTTTTCATCTTGGAAGTACTTATACCAAAAATCCATGACCTCTTCATACCTTGGCTCATACGTAGTTCCCTCTTTGTACTTAGGCCATGAAACATTAAGTCCTACCCAGTCTACTTTATGATTCCCTGGATAGTACACTGGTGTCAGATACACTTGATTCCAATCAATACTCCATACCACCACCACGTCTTTGAAGTACTTTTTCAAAAGCTTATAAGCATCGTCATAATACTTAGCATAAGTCGTAGGGTCTAACGTATCGTCTTGGATTGGAAAAAGCTCTACAAAAAGAGGGGTCTGATATCTGGTATTTAAATCTCCTATCATTTCATAAATAGGCATCAAATCATAAGTTTCATTGGCTAAAATCTTAATATAAGGAATCTGCTTCGCTGCGATACATTCTAGAATTTCTTGACTAGACATATCCCCTCGCTTTTGGTACTGGAAAACACGAAAAGCTTGCTCTTTTCCTATAAGAGCTTCATAATCCGCCATACGCCCTTCTACATCTTGATTGCTTTCTACATAAGCACCTACATACATTCCTTTTTCTTGTTCGTAAATCCCTAAGCTCACTTCCTTTGGTATATACACCTCTTGAACCACACGTTCTTTTGGTAAAAGGGTATGGGATACTTCGATGACTTCTTTTGGACCACTACTACATCCACTAATCAAACTCATGATTACTATACAAAAAATCCCTATGGGCGTTAATTTTCTCATTTTTCTCACCTCATAAGGATTATGGACACTTGTTTATAACTCTATTCAAGTGTACAAACAAATTTTTCTCTATGGTCGATATAATAACTCAACGTTTTTAAGTAGTGGACATACATGCCACTCTGTAAAGGAATCTGAAGTTCCTTTGGAAAGGCCTTGTAAGGAATAGACTTTCTGCCTCCTGCCTGTGCGCCATCATAGTACACACGAATATAGTCAATCGGTAACAAATAATATTCGTCATATTTTTTAAAGTACACAATAAGGAACGCTTCTCCTTCCTGTGCTTTAAAACTTTCCATAAAGACAATCTGATGCTCATGAATATTGGCTAAAGGCAATGATTCTTTGGCTGTTTCCTTTGCGTCAAAACAAATAACCACACCTTGTGCCACACCTATGTAGTCGACTGTACTTTTTTGATCAAAATACGCAAGAGTAATAACACCTCTTGATTTATCAATGGTAATGGGTTTAATAGGTGTTGGGATTTTTTGAATCAGTGCCAATCTTTTATCATTATAAAGGTCGTTGGTCACATTAATCATTTCTTCTAAGTCACTACCTCTTAAACCGCGTGTATTCCAGTAACCCATTTTTTTCCTCTTTTCTTGATTTTTTGTAATTTTTTGGTAAAATAAGAATATAATAAGATTTTTTAGGGGGTTTGCCATGTTCGGTTATTTTATCTTTATTATACGGTGTCTCTTTTCTAAGTTCAATTTTTTTAAATTATCACCTTTAAAAAAGGCTCATTTTCTCAGGAATTGTGGCCTTTACTTCGAAGCTGGTCGCATCTATGCCAAAAAAGGCGCCTACGACCATGCCATCTTCTGCTTCGCACAGTGTGATGCTTATAGACATTTGATGCACTGCTATGAAAAAGTAGGCCTCATCTCGGAAGCTGTCTCCATCGCCCACGCACACCAACTCTATAAGGAAGGGGCTGCTCTTTGTATGCGCCATCAGCATCTTCCCAAAGCTGCTTACTTTTACCACTTTTTCGATCTCCCTCAAGCAATCAAGCTCTATAAAAAACTTGGCAATTATACGGAGTTAGGCCTCTGCTATCTCTACAATAAACGTCCGACTCTAGCCTTAGATGCCTTCTGCAAATGTGAAGACCCCCTCGAAAAGCTACAAGGTATGCGCCAAGTAGAAGAAGCTGCCATCGTCCTTTATCTTAGCAAGCGTTATAAAGATGCCACAAAGCTCTTTCTCGCCTTAGGCGACTACTATTCTGTACTAGAATGTGCAAAAAAACGTCGTGATCTTCCACTTATCGAACAGACTTCTAGATCCCTCTCACTTCAACTCTTCCAGCAAGGCAACCTTACCGAAGCAAGCCGTCTCATTTCGCCTTTTGACCACCACTTAGCACGCCTTTATAAGTATTTACATACCCTTCATAACGAACAACTCAATATGGCTTTTTATAACGGTGACTACTTCTTCATTCTCAAGCACTGCTTTGCCACAAACAACCTTTTACTGGCCAAAGAAATACGAAACCACTGGCTTCACCAGGCGCTACACACGGAACTTTTATCCGCCTAAAAAAAAAACGCCCCGAGGCGTTTTCTATATTTCTATAAGGCCTTCGCCTTTGCAAATTTCACTATAAATCTTTGGTACAGCTACTGTAAAGACACGGTCTTGTAAGTAGGTGAATGGTTCTTTGCATAATTCAAATTTTACTTTATAGGCACATAAGAACTGGTAATGGAGGCCATAACAAGACTTAAAGTACTGGTTCTCTATTTTGTCACCGTATTTTGGATCGCCGATAATAGGATGTCCGATTTGGCTAAGATGTGCACGTATCTGGTGTGTCTTACCTGTCACCAGTTGCACTTCTACCAATGTGTATCTCCCATTGCTTTGGAGTGGTAAGAGACGTGTCTCTACTGGCTTTGCACCTTCTACATAGTGATCCACTATTTTTACTTCATTTTTATCATGAGACTTGATATGGTACCCTTTAAGGGTAAGCGGTTTATGCAGTGTCCCTAGTACAATCGTCATGTAGTACTTGGATACTTCTTTTGTACGGAGCATCTCACTAATGCTCTGTGCTGCCATTTGTGACTTGCCAACCAGTACAATCCCCGCTGTATTACGATCCAGTCGATTACATGGTGCTGGCGTGAAGCCTGCGCTTTCCTCATAACCCATCTTCTTCTCTTTGAAGTAAGTCTGAACCTCCTCAGCTAAGCTATGACCATCCTTGGTATCCTTCTGGGTGAGTAGCCCTAACGGCTTATTAACAATAAGGATCTGCTGGTCTTCATAGACCACCTCAAATGAAACGGGTGTATCCGCTACGGACTTCACTTCTCTTAAACTCTCAATTTGGTCATCCAGCAAAAAAACTTTAATGCTGTCGCCCTCTTTTAGAATTTCATTGCCTTTTGGTTTCTTGCCATTATATTTGATTTTATTGATGCGCATACACTTATATAAATAACTCTT
>JBOGBZ010000111.1:0-1937 GCA_051656485.1 Cellulosilyticaceae bacterium | reverse complement strand
TCTAAAGATTCTCCTTTACTTAGTTTTTGATTGATATACTCTGTGATATCTACATCTACATAAGTACTATTTTGTCTTCTGTTGACCTGAAACTCTGTTACCTTCTCCCCTTTTTGTGGCGCTGCTTTCCAAGTTACCGAAGCTTCATCCCAATTGCTATCTACTTCATAAAGAGACACGATATCTATAGGTCTCTTGTTTACTTCTGCTTCTGTATTCCCGATCACCTCATCTAGATAAAGTCTTACGGTAGCTGTTTTGACATATGAACTGGTGTAGCCATTTAAATCAAACCCTACAAAAAACTTTCTATTGTACCCTGTACTTGCCCCTGTTGACTGCTTAACTTCTAACCCTACATTTGAACCATAGTTATTGTTTTCGTTAGAACCATCTCTAACAAAGGCATCTTTTGTTACCTCAAATGTTAAGGTCTCCGATACCTGTGGTGCACGCTCAATCACTCTAACTGGTGTAGCTGCATTATTTACCACTGTAGCTGCCATACTTTGTGCATAAATAGGCTGCATACATAATGTCCCTGCAAGCGCTAATGCATAAAGTTGTTTCATTCTTTTTGACATGATTATATTACCCCCCTTATGAAGTTTTCTATATATTTTTCTAAAAATACACTTAAATATTATTATTTATCCACAATTTTATACAGGTGTATGTTTTATTCCCCCTACATGAACCCAATCATATAAAAAAAGCAGACCAAATATTTTATTTGATCTGCTTCTTGGTATCTATTAATAATTCATTTCTCTACTATTCTTGTATTTTTTGGGTCTCTGATGAAGGTGTTTCTAGGTTAACACTTGGTGCTTTAAGTGCATTTTTAGCAATCTCTAAAGCATATTTACTCCATATCCCCACCCCTACTAATCCATTTATCACAAAGTTATACACATCCTTGTAGTGCTTTTTATAAAATATCCACATTGCATTGTGAAAATCGTAGATAACTTTGGTTCTACGTTTCTTAGAGCTTCCACCTTTATAATGGATAATCATCGCTTCTGGATAGTACACAATCTGATAGCCACCTTGTTTGATACGATAGCATAAGTCTATATCTTCTCCGTACATAAAGAAGTCCTCATCCAACATACCCACCTTATCTATTGCAGCCCTTGGCATCAGCATAAAGGCTCCCATCA
The DNA here is from genome assembly GCA_051656485.1 of Cellulosilyticaceae bacterium. Classification (GTDB taxonomy): domain Bacteria; phylum Bacillota; class Clostridia; order Lachnospirales; family Cellulosilyticaceae; genus JBOFDK01. The sequence continues at coordinate 771 of JBOGBZ010000111.1, read as the reverse complement.
GGCAATCCACTTCGCCTATCTCATCCTCCTGTAGATGAAGGGCATCATATAAACCGTATTTCTTTTGATTTATCTTATGTAATTTCATGAAATAATATAAGGATGCCTTTGGCGAAGGAAATCCTCTCTTACACGCATGATCTAGTGTGCCATCTGGCAAGACTACCTTACACCCTAAAGCACCTATCTCTGGATGCTCCTCTATATACTTTATACTCTTTGTAAGGCACTGGTCACCTAAATAAGTATCTGAATTAAGTAGTAAGATATATTCGCCTATTGCCACTCTTATCCCTACATTATTTCCTTTAGAAAATCCTAGGTTATCTTGATTCACAATGATTTTGATTTTGCCCGTTTGGGTATAAGGCCTAAATTCTTCCTGAAGCTGTTCTATACTGCCATCTCTTGAAGCGTTATCTACTAGTATAATCTCATACTCAAAATCTACTTGTTCAAGTAGTACAGAATCTATCGTCTGCTTGGTTAGTCTATAGGTATTGTAATTGACAATAATAATAGAAAGTTTCATATACCCATACCCCCTTCTTTTTTTCTCTATGGACTATTGTACTATACTTGTTTACTTAACTCCAGCTTTTATCCTCACTATCCAGTTATATCCTTTTATAGTATAATACAGGTTGTCCATCTACATATCATACATCTCTTCTTTATAAAGAGGAGGAGGTGAGTCTCTTGAAGAGAAAATCTACTAAAGATAATCAGTTTGAAAAGATGGACACTGTTGTCATTCTTGCTATCATAGAA
>JBOGBZ010000110.1:0-4385 GCA_051656485.1 Cellulosilyticaceae bacterium | reverse complement strand
GTAGCAGAGTTAGGCCTTATTAATACATACATGGGGATGATGATTATATTCTTTGTATCAGCGATGAATATTTTTATCATGCGTCAGAATTTTTTAAGTTACTCAAAATCGCTTAAAGAAGCGTCTATGGTGGATGGATGTGGGAATTTTAGATTCTTTATACAAATATTATTACCATCATCTTCACCTGTTCTTTTTACCGTATTTATCTCGTCATTCGTAGGTACATGGAATACCTACCTTTGGCCACTTATTGTCACAAATGTTAATGAGATGCGTACAGCTCAAGTCGCGATTACAATGCTTAATGTAGCAGATGCAAGTGCATATGGAGTTGTAATGGCCGCATCCATCATCATATTAATACCATCTATTCTTGTCTTTTTATTCTTCCAAAGAAAAATCGTTGGAGGCATGATGGATGGTGCAGTTAAAGAGTAAGGCAGTCAGCATGTGAAAAGATACCGACGGAGGGAATTATGAAAAAATTAGTGAAGAAATTAGTTGCAATAGGTATGTGTGGTATGATGCTTGTAGCATCAGTAGGATGTTCAAATGGTAAGCAAACAGTAGAAGATGCTAATGCAGAGGGTGTAACAGAAGTTGTATTTTGGCATAGTGCTAATGGCGCTACTGGTGAAGCATTAGAAAAAGTCATCAGTACTTATAATGAGACACGTGGGGCTGAAAAAGGCATCAAAGTTAATTTAGTTTACCAAGGTTATGAAGGTACAGATAAAGTATTATTAGCATATCAAACAAAAGATATCAAAAATGCACCAGATATTAATCAAGGACTTACATCAACGATTCCACAGATGATGGAATTAGATTGGACAGTAAGTGCAGCGGACTACATGGCAAAAGAAGGCTCAGAAATCACAGAAGAATCTTTCTATGAAGCACTTACACGTTCATGTTCTTATGAAGATGAGATGGTAGCAGTACCATTTGCAAATTCTACACTTCTTTTATATTATAATGTAGATGCATTAAAAGAAGCTGGGTTTGACGCTCCACCAGCAACGATGGACGAACTCGTACAATATACAGAAGCATTAACTAAAAAAGATGCAGCGGGCAATGTAGAACGTTATGGTCTTAATATGCAAACAAAGCGTTATCAGCTTGTAAACTTCATTGTAAGCCAAAGCGAAGCAAGTTTCTTTGGGGATAATGAAGGTGGACGTACAGCACCAATGACAAAGGTAACCATAGGTGAAGACGGTACACTTAGAGCATTCTTAGAAAAATTAGATACACTTGTAAAAACAGGTGGGTATAAATACGTTGAAGATAGTATCAATGAAGAGTTCGCACAAGGCCTTTCTACAATGGCTATTATGTCTTCATCAAGAGTAAGCACGATTCAGCAATTAGTAGGCGATTCTTTTGAATTTATGACAGCACCTATTCCAAAAGTAAATGCAGCGGATACAAGTGGTGCAGCTGTAGGTGGTAGTGCACTAATGATGTTTGACCGAGGTAGTGAGAAACGTGTAGAAGCAGCATGGGATGTGTTACAATACTGTGCATCACCAGAAGCACAATACATCTTTGCATCAGGTACAGGCTATATTCCAGTAAATAAAGAAGCAGAAAACTTAGCGGATATGAAAGCATACTATGAGGCAAATCCTCAGTATGCAGTAGCCCTTGAGCAAATGAAAAACTCTAGTCCACTTGCACAAGAGCCATTCGACTTAGTGTACGGTGAGATCAATAGCATCATTACAGATGCAATGCTTGAGTTCTGTGAAGGAAAATTAGGTATCGATGAAACCATTGAGAAGATTACAAGCTTAGCAAACAAAGCGTTAGAGGAATACCACTACGCAAACAACTAATCGTCATAAATAGTGAAGAAGGGGGCATGTGTTAGCATACCCCCTTTCAGTGTAAAAGAGGGATACAATGAAAAAAATAAAAGCAGTTGTAACGGATTTAGATGATACATTACTGGCACCGGATAAGACCATATCGGAAGTAGCGATACAGGTGATTCGCGAGATGCAAGCAAGTGGCATCCAATTTAGCTTTATTACAGGAAGACCGAAGTATGCCATTGAACGTTTTGTAGAAAGTGTAGGTGTGAGTGCACCTGTAGTTTCATGTAATGGTGCAGTTGTCTTCCAAGGTGATGACATCCTACTTAAGCATTCTTTTCCAGCATATAAGCTAAGAATGCTTATGGAAAGTGCCAAAGACTTAGGGCTTACAGTACTTTTTTATACCAATGATGTGGAGTATGCGCTCGATGAGACTGCATGGGTAAAAATACGGGTAGATGCAGGAAGAAACTTTCCGATACGTACGTTATCAGAAGCAGAATGGGAAGAAGTAACTTTTGAGAAACTTAACATTATGGCAGATGGCAATGAGGAAGGTTTTGCAAAGGTACTTCCTTTAATAGAAGCATTACAAAGTGAATGCTCTATCGCACTTTATGGCTTGAACGGATGTGAGGTCGTGTCTAAAGAAGTGAATAAAGGGGTAGGGATGAAAGAACTTGCAAAGCTGCTAGGTGTAGAAGTAGAAGAAATAATGGCTATCGGTGACAATGCTAATGATGATGAGATGCTTGCACAAGCAGGCATAGGTGTAGCGGTAGGGAATGCTAAGGAAACGACTAAGCAGTGTGCAGATTACATATGTGAGAAAAGCTACACAGAAGGTGTTATTGAAGCCATTGAAAAGTTTGTGATGAAAAGAGGTGCCTAGAATGAGAATTGCAACATCTACCAACATTGTATTTGAGCGTGCAGATGGCAGTCGTATACCTATGGAAACAAGTATAGAGCTATGTGCTGCAGCAGGGTATAAGGAACTAGATCTTTGCTTTGTAGACATGACAACTGTACCCACACCTTTTAAGGAAGATAACTGGAAGGCATATATAGAGGTCATTGGGCAACAGGCAAAAGACTTAGGAATTACTTTTACACAGGCACATGCACCGATTCAAGAGTTTTGTAATCCAAGTGCAGACCAAGACACAGCATGGGAATGGGTGTGTCGTAGTGTAGAAGGTTGTGGAATGCTTGGCATTAAGTGGCTTGTTGTTCATCCATCTACAAAAGTAGTAGATGGCAAGATGGATGAGGCGACTCAAGAAGAGAATGTGGCTTACTTTAGAAAGCTTGCAGATTATGCCAAAGATTTTGGTGTAGGGATAGCCATTGAAAATATGTGGGGTAAGACAAGAGAAGGTGTTAAGCGCTATGCTATAGAAGCCTCAGAACTTGTTAGTCTTATTGAGGCAATAGACCGTGACAATGTAGGTGCTTGCTGGGATACAGAGCATGGTGCCATAGAGGATCTGGATCAGCCAGCAGCTATTAGGCTACTAGGAGAGTTACTGGTAGCAACGCATATTTCAGACCTTACATCAGGGCAGCATGTACATATTTTGCCTTACGTAGGGTTTATAGAATGGGAAAGTATATATGAGGCTTTTGCGGACATTAAGTATGAAGGTGTATTTGCCTTTGAGATGCAGCATTATTTACTACGTATGCCAGAACCATTGATGCCACAGATGCTTAAGCTGAGTGTAGATGTGGGAACGTATATGATCGAAAGAATAAACGCATATCGCTAAATGAGGGAGGGGTTATTGCACACGGGTGTAATAGCCCCTTTCCGTGTGTATAGCCTGCGTAAAAAAGTTCCTTTATTTCAGAAAAGGCGGCTACGCGCAACATTTCTTTCATAAAGGACTTTTTTACGGTACAGAAGGAAAGGGTGACATGTGCCACAGAAACTTGTTGGTAGATAAGTGATGGGACTTGTCTAAAATTTGGTAGGGTGGTATAGTGTGAAAGAAGTAAAAGTTGAAAAATGAAGTTTAAACACACAGACAGAAGGTATGTTGACATGAATAAAGAATACAAAGGGATACAATACGGTATCATGTGGTATGTAGATACAACCATAGCCGAGCAAATAGATAAGAAGACATTGGAGAAAAGTATAGGAGAGAGCTGCAAGCAGTTAGGGATTAAGCTAGAGGGCATACAGCTAAGGGAGAAAAGTATAGCGGTTGTGTTCCTTGCAGATAAACCACTCAATCTGACGAAAATCCAAGGGATATTCTTTAAGCAAGTAAAGATACAGTATCCGAGATTTCAGATACAGCAGTTTATAGGTGTGACTAAAAGTCATGTGCCTGCAAAAGAAGACAATCGCATACGCCAATTACTGGGGCAAGTAGACGAGATTGCCTACTATGATTTGGATGAAGTATGTGATGAAGAAGAAGCCTTTAAAGCGTATTTAGGTGAGAGATACTTAACGATCGTAGAGCAGGGGAGTAAGGTATTTTTAATAGATGAAAAAGCACTGAGTGAAGCAATCTTCCTTAACTGCTTTGCTTGTACCAAGAT
>JBOGBZ010000109.1:0-23117 GCA_051656485.1 Cellulosilyticaceae bacterium | reverse complement strand
TCCACAACCTCACCCTCATCAGGGAATCGGTCCAGAAGCCCTATAATAAAACCACCAATCGAATCAAATTCGTTAGAAGAAATATTCAAATCGAGTTTTTCGTTGAACTCCGAAATTCTAAATGTACCATCAACCAGATACTCATTGGTTGCTACTTCTATAAAATCATTTTCTGTAATATCGTACTCATCATCAATATCACCCACGATTTCTTCGATAAGGTCTTCCATCGTTACAAGACCAGCAGTACCGCCATACTCATCAACAACAATTGCCATACCAATCTTTTTAGAACGTAGTTCCTTGAAAAGTTCATCAATACGCTTAAACTCATGGACAAAGTACACATCTCTTAAAAAATCATGTACCTTAAATTTCGAATGGTCAAATTGTTTAAGGAGTAAGTCTTTCACATAGATAACGCCTATGATATTATCAAAGCTTTCTTCATACACAGGCATACGTGAAAACTGCTCTTCCTTATAAAGGTCTAAAATCTCATCATATGTAGCATTTACGTCAATGGCTATCATATCTGTTCGAGGAATCATAACGTCCTTAGTATAAGAATCACCAAAGCTAAACACGTTATAAATCATTTCTTTTTCTTGGTCCTCAAGTACCCCTTCTTCATGGCTTACAGTCACGATAGTTTTTAATTCGTCTTCTGTAATGAATGGTTTACTTGTATCTATTTTCCCGCCAAACAAACGAATAAGTAGGTTTGAGATAAACATTAACACACGAACGATTGGGCTAAGTGTAGTCACCACGATAGCAATTACTGGAGATACAAAGACAGCTACTTTCTGAGCGTTTTGTGTAGATAAAGATTTTGGTGTAATCTCTCCAAAGATAAGAACAAGGAGTGTCATAACCCCTGTTGCAATAGCTGCGCCTTTTTCGTTCCATATGCCCATAGCAATCACCGTTGCAAGAGAAGATGCACCGATATTGACTAAGTTATTACCTACTAAGATGGAACCTAATAATTTGTTTGGGTCTTCTACTAGTTTAGCTACTAGCTTTGCGCCTTTTACATTTTGTTCTACCATATGTCTGGCGTCAATTTTGCTAATAGACATAAGGGCTGTCTCAGATGCAGAGAAGAAAGCTGAGCCTACTAGTAAAACAAGAAGTATAGAAATTTGTACCAACTGTGCCGGATCCAATTTTAAATCACTCTCCTATAGTTTAAAAGTCATTTATAGTTTGCCAACTTGAAAAATAGTTTAGCATTAAATTATGTACTATTTATAAAAGTTTAGCAAAATATAATAGACCTATTATAAATTAAAACCACTGTTTTTGCAACTGAGACAAGTAGAAAGCTACTTAACTATAATATACACAAAATAATGTGGTCTTATGCTTAGTCAAGGTGATTAAAGCTTTCAAGCGGAAAAGCCGACATATAGTACAGATGAGATAATGAGGTGAAAAAATGATAGAAGGTATTAAAAATAGAGAACAAAATATTTATACATCAGAAATGTTTTATAAAAAAACAGCACCTCAGAAAGAGGTCGTGTATCATACAGAGCAATACAGCCAAGCTCAAGAACAGGATTTTTTGCAGCAGTATGGCTATGAAGAGATGACTTCACAAGAAGTACGCAAAGCGTGGCAAGATGTGGAGGAGCAGATAGAGGATGCAGAAGAAAAAGCTGCCTATTTATACCAGACAGGTTATAGTGTGGAAGACTTAACACTAGGCGAATTAGCTTATAGAACAGCTAAGGAAGAAAAGACCGAGAGTTCTCGTGTTAGAGAAGCACACTATCCACCTATCGAAGAAAAAATAGATCGTATTAAAGAGCAACACAACGGGATGTATGCTACGGCTATGGCAGACAAAGAGATTACCATTAATAGTCTTTATAAAGGAAGCTTTACAGCGAATAGTCAAAAAGGAATTAATCAGTATCTCAAAGAAGACGTAACAAAAGTCATGGGATACAATGGCATTGCTGATAATCAGGGGAATAGAGGTGTAGTAGAAAAGCTGATGTCATTAGGCTTAGATGTATCCAAAGAATCTGTGGTGAAATTGCAAAATATCCAAGCTGCGGTAGAGGGGCTTGATAAGCAAGACGAAGCACAGAAAGCATTAGAAGATATCGAAGCTAATGAAGAAGTAGGCAATAGAGTGCTGATGGAGGAAGAAAAAATCCTCTATACAGAAAAAGATATCAAGGACATTATCGATGACCTGGCAGAAGTGGATGAAGACAACATTCAAGAGACGGTAGCATCAGGGAAAGATATAACGATAGGAAACTTACGTGAAAGCTTACTTAAAAACACAGAAAAAGTACTTAAGGGAACAGCAGCCCCTACAAAAGAAACTGTAACGGAAAAGCAAATAGGAGAAGTGGGTGTACAAGATGAGTCCTACACAAAAGATCCTGCCAGTCAGGAAAAAGTACAGTCAATCAAAGACCAAATTAAAGATATACGCGCGATGCTTAATACAGAAAGTGCTAGAAAATTAAGTGAGAAGATGCCGTTAGAAAGTACAGAGCTTATGAAAGTGGCAGAAGAACTACGTCATATAGCAGAGGTGACGATAGAAGATGCCATACAAAAAGTAGAACTTCCTGTGACCGAAGATACGAAACATCAGATTAAGCAAACGATGGAAGCAGCTATCTTAGTAGGACGCTACAAAGAAGTGGCAGCAGGGGAGCTAGTGCCTGGGCAAGCTGGTGATCATGGCGAAGCAAAAACATTAGAAAATATACATGAGGCGCTCATCGCCTATGAAGAAGTGGGAACAGTGCCTGAGAAACGCTTTGGTGAGACTATTCAAAAGCTAGATGAAGAAGTGAAGCATTTCTTAGAACGTCAGGCGCTTCCACAGGATAAGGTGACAATGGAAGCAAGTAGAGCCCTTATTGCGAACCAGATGGACTTGACGATGCCACATCTAGAAGATATGAAGGTAGCACTTGAGAAGATCAATGTCATCATAGAAGACCTTACTCCTTATGAAGCAGCAGAGTTTATTAAAGAAGGGATTAACCCTTATAAAGCATCCCTTACACACTTGGTAGAGTGGCTAGGTGAGAAGCGTATGCCAAAGCTTCAAGATACAGTGGCGGGGGCTATTGTGACACTAGAAGAAAAAGGAAAGATTACAGAAGAGCAGAAGCAAAGCCTTATCGGAATGTACCGTATTTTAGGGCAGATCAAATCACATAAAGAAGAAATTGTAGGGTACCTCTATAAAAATAACTTACCATTAACTTTAGAAAAAATAGAAGAAGCCGTAAGATATGGCACAAAAGGGCAAGGAATCAATCAGCAGATAGACGATGACTTTGGAGAAATAGAGAAGTTAGATTATACGAAGCCAACGGCGAGGGTTATGCTTCAGGAAGCGAGAGAAGAAATAACGAAAGTACTAGACGTGGCGAAATTACTTGAAGAGATGGAGCTTCCTTTAACGAAAGAAAATATAACGAAGCTAGGTGAATTAAGTACGAGGCTGTATCCTTTAATCAAGCAAACAGTGAAAGAGGAACTAGGAAAGCATGGGGGGATGGATGTCCTACCACAAAGTGTCAAAGAAAAAGTAGAAGCCATCAAACGTTTCCAACCAGAGATGCTAGAGGTTATGGAAAAACATCGTATACCCCTTACTTTATCCAATATGTACTGGATTCAGAAGTTAAGTGAAGAACCGAAGTTATATGAGGAACTTTTACAAAAACATGAGCTTACAAAGAAAGGTTTCCCAGAGAGTTTTGAAGAAGTAGAAGAAGACTTACAACACTTGCAGGAAGAAGTGGTTACAAGAAAAGAGCAGTCTATGCAAGAAGGCGATATGAAAGGTTACAAGCACTTTAAACAACTGGAAGAGGTAGTGGCAGTGCAACGTCAACTTGTCAATAAAGAGGGCTTGTATCAGATACCTTTTGTCATTCAAAGTGAAACAAGACTGGTTAATCTTTATATCCAAGAAAGAAATGCGAAAAGCAAAGAAGCCAGTGAAGAAACGCGGGCAATCATTAGTTATCATACCCCACATCTCGGAGAAGTTAAGGCACACCTTACATTAAAAGATGATAAGATTACGTACCAAGTAGTAGGTGAGACAAAAGAAGCTACCCAGCTTATGAAAGAAGAAAAGAACGTGATTCAAGACATACTAGAAGGCATTGGGTATCAAGTAGAGCAAGGTGCTTATGAGACCCATACAGCAGCTAAGGAAACAATGGTTGCACGTGTGTTTAAAGACGAAAGTCAATTTGAAATCACCGTATAGGAAGAGATAGGAGTGGAAAGATGGCGACGGATACACCTGAAAAACAGCCAACGAAGAAGCTAGACAAAAAAATATTACACGTGGTCAGAGGTTTTATCGACTACTTTGAGGAAATAGATAAAAAAGCAGAAGAGGAGAAAAAATCATGATTACCGTATCAACAGTAGCAAATGCTACAGAAATACAGCTGCTTTGTGTAACGTATGAACTTTTTTTAGCCGATATAGAAAATGCAAGACAAACGACAGGGGTTGAACGTAAAGTTCACATCGATAGAGCGAGAGAAGTGCTCGTAACCCTTAGTGAAAACTTGAATTTTGAAGTAGCGTTAGCGAAAGAGTTATTTGATTTATATGTGTATATCCAGTACAACTTGATGAATCATTGGAAAGAGGATGAGAAGTTAGAAGAGATCTACCGATTAATCGATATGATTTATCAAGGGTATTTACAGGTAGCGCAGGCAGATGCTAACCAAAAACCGATGATGGAGAATGCTCAAGCAGTGTATGCAGGTATGACCTATGGAAAAGGATACCTTAATGAGCATACAGTAGACGAACCAACACGAGGATACAAAGCTTAACAAAAGATAAAATAGACTACATAAAAAGGAAGTGAATACAGTGAAAATTAATCACAATATACCAGCTATTCGTACATTAAACGAACTTAATAAAGTCAATAATAAAGCTGCAGATAGTATGCTACGCCTCTCATCAGGTCTACGTATCAATAGTGCAGCAGATGACGCGGCAGGAATGGCCATCGCAAATAAAATGGACGCTCAAGTAAGAGGGCTTCGTCAAGCAAACCGTAATACAATGGACGGGGTATCGATGGTACAGACAGCAGAGGGAGCGCTCAATGAAGTCCATGCAATCCTACATCGTATGAGAGAGCTTTCAGTACAGGCATCAAATGGTACGTACTCAAAGGAAGATACAGAGAAGATTCAACAAGAGATTAATGAGCTTACAGAAGAGATCAATCGTATCGGTGAGACCACAGAGTTCAATCAAAAGCCACTGCTAAAAGGGAGTGACGATAAAACAGGATTATTTATTGGGGATATAAAATTTGAGCAAGGACAAGAAGAAATAGAAGGAACAAAATCTCAAGCAACTATTTCACTAGATAACATTAAAAGTTATGATGATTTTATGTTAGCAGTAAGTGCACCATTTAAAATAGAAGGGCCAAATGGTAGTATTATTGAAATTCCTTTTTATGATAGTAGGACAACACCAAATCCTCCCGCAAATGGAATTGATATATTCCTTATAGGGCCAGATGGGAATTATGCAGAAGGATTAACAGAGGCAGTAGCAAGTAAAATGAATGAATTGCTAGGTGGAGCAGAATATGAAATTAGTGTAGAGGGAAAAGAAATAACAATTAAAAATAATGAAATTGGAATTATAGGGAATGATTTAAAAGTAAGTTTCATGAGAAATGAAATACAATTTGCTGGGGGAGTAGATACAGTTGAAGAAGTTAAGGCTACAGGGGAATTAAAACTACAAGATAAAATAAGTTTAGAACAACTTAAAAATTTAGATGGCAAGGTATTTACTATACTACCAGATGAAATTGAAATCGCTTTTTATGATAGCAGTAACCCTAAGAGTAAGGTGAAAGAGGGCGCAATTGATATTAATACGCTTATGGGAGATGATGAAGAAAATTATAAAGATGCATTAGGAATGGCTATTACAACGGCATTAGTAGACAAAGGACTTGAAAGTCAATATGATATAACAAAAGGTGCTGTTCAGATACAAGGAAATACACCAGGTGTTAGTGAAGAGATAAAAATAATTGATGGTAAGGTAGATGGAGAACTAAATGTTACGCTCCAAGTAGGTGCAAACAAAGGTCAGGTGATGGATGTACAGATCGGGGATATGCGTGCAGATGCACTAGGGCTTACGGCTATGCCGGGTGAAGAAGGCTACTCAACTACTGCTGATGTAAGTGATGGGAAATCAACCACACCTACACGTGCAGCAGTAGATGTGACTACACAAGCGAATGCCAATAACGCCATCACTAAGTTTGATAATGCCATCTCTATGGTATCAAACCAACGTTCAAAGCTCGGTGCAGTTCAAAACCGTCTGGAACATACGACGAAGAACTTAGGGGTAAGTGAAGAAAATCTTACAGCATCTATGTCTCGTATCCAAGATGCGGATATGGCTTATGAGATGGCTCAGTATACACAACAAAACGTTATCTCACAGGCAGCTACTGCTATGCTCGCACAAGCGAATCAAAGACCACAGCAAGTACTACAACTTTTACAAAGATAAAAATAAGAAAAAGCTTACGACCTATTAATTAGGAAGTAAGCTTTTTCTTGTTCTTGCCAAAGTCTCTGAGTTTTTCAAAGAAGGTAGGCATATACTTGGAGACGATAGCCCAACAAAGGCATGCGAGGAGGGCACCAATCATATCAGCTACCAGATCTTTAGGGTCGCAAGCTCTAGAGGTGGTGAATGCACCTTGCATAAGTTCAGTGGAAAGTGCAAAGCAGAATACTCCAGTGAGAAGTGGCAAGATGGATGGAAGTTTTCGAGTTAAACGCAGATGTTCTAAACTAAAGACAGCAGTGAAGGTAAAGAACATTCCCATATGGACGATTTTATCAAGTCCAGGAATAGCAATAGAAGGCACATCATCTCCAGGCATCAGAATGCCGTATAAGATAAGACATGTGACAACTATCGTAAGCTTATAAGCTGTTATTTTTTTCATGTAAAAGCTCCTTTATCACAAAGTGTTTCTTTCATTATAAAAGACTTTAGGGAAGAGTGAAAGTTAAAAAAAGAATCTGTATAAAAGAGTGTGATAAAGGCTATACTCCTACCGTATAAAAAAGGAGGGATAGGATGAGAAGAAAAGATGAGCTACAACTTGAGAAGCTAAAAAGAGAGACAGCGATGTTAGCAGAGGAAGTGGGGTATCTACAAGAAGAGATGGCAGCTACTCTAGAGCATTTTAGTGATGAGGTAGACCCAGAACTTGTAGACTACTACACATATTATTATAAAGCAGCAGAAATTAAGCATGGTTATTTGTTAAGGAAGTTAAAGAAGCTGTACTATGGCGAGAAAAAGAGTCATGTTATCTAAAAAGAAAACATATGTATAGGATGAAGGACAAGTTATGAAAGTAGGGGATCTAGATGGTAGTTATTCATCCGGCTATAGCAATGAGCTTAGGGGTTTGTAGTATATTGCTTGTATACGTCATGTTTGAAGAACATATAGGAAAGTGGATAAGTCAAGGAATAGTAGGGTGTATTGTGATAGGGATGGTCAATTATGTTGTACCATCTTACATAGCTGTAACATTCAATATATGGACGGTAATTATTGCTTGTTTGATGGGTATTCCAGGTGTTGCTTTATTATACGGATGGCGATTTTTAGAGTGTTTTTATTTCTAGAAAAGTAAAATGATGAGCGTCTTATAAGAAGGAAAGGTTATCAACAAATAGACGGGGATAGAATGGGGATAAGCTAAAAAACAAAAAGATTAAAGATAAAGAATTTATTGACAATCATACAATCAAATGATATACTACTTGTGGATAGAGTTGTGGATTAATTATTCACACCTCTGTGTATAATTCGAACACTTAAATCAATCCTGACTTTTGACCACGCTATGTGGTCTTTTTTTTGTTTATAAGCATGTATAAATCTTTCTAGGAATGTATAGACTAAAATGAAGTGTTATTTTACTAGAATAGGAGATGAAGCGTGCCTATGGACATGTTAAATGAGCTAAGTACTTACAAGTGTTTTGTTAAGCAAAATCCGTACGTGTATACTTTGCAAAAGCAAGGTATAGATTTATTATATAGTTTTTTCACGTCTCTGGAGAAGGAAAGAGGAAATCACGTAGAGAGAGATCAATATATAGATTATTTCCTAGCTGTATGGGTACCTAAGCATAAGAAGTACTTATCAGATACAGAAGCGTTTAATATCGTCTATACAGTGCAGGATTTTCTAGCCTATATGGAAGATAAATGTGACGAGGAAGAGGTATTTCCTATTGTTTTAGATATGTATAAAGAGGCGTATGGAAGAGTGTATAAGGCCAGAAAGCTGATAAGAGAAATGATCGGAGATCCTATTATTAGCGTAGAGCCTAGTGTCATCCATCTAGAGAAGTATAGAGAATATAAAGAAAGACAGCAAAAAAGAGATAGCATGTGTATGTATGAGCAAGGCTTATTCAGTGTAGATGAGGTCAACAAAGATGGTTACTTATCTTTAAGTAAGGTAAATGGTAGTAAGTACTGCAAGGTGCTTTGCCGTCCTCAGTTATTGAAGTATTTCAAAGAAAAGGACATGATGCACATTAGTCTTAAAAAGAAGATTTTCTTTATTTATTGGGAGATAGAGGAGATTAGAGCGTATTATCCTAGTGAAGCCGCTAGATATCTGTACTAAAGGATTCATTTTACTTCTTTCTTGTAATTCAGTATAATATAAGGAAATGAAGGAGTTAGAGGAAAGGAAGTAACGACAGATGAAGATAGTCCTTTTAATGGCGGATGTAGTAGAATCTCGTTTAAGGCAATGTAAGCAGCATATGATGACGGTATTAGAAGAGTTAGATATAGAAGTAGATGTAGTGGATTTAAGTGGACTACCGTACTATAAATCAGATGAGAGAAGTCCAGTTGCAGCACTTATTGCGGAAAAGTTAGCCGAAAGCAAAGGTGCTATTGCCTTAAGTAATGTGAGTATAGTCGGCATGCATAGTAGTATGCAGAGCTTTTTTGAACATCTCACACGTCATACAGCTACCATACAAAATAAACCACTGCTAGCCATTACTTACGGTGCATTCCAAGGGGAAAGACAAGCAGCGTATCAAATGCTACAAAATTGGAATCTGCTAGGGGGGAATGATGGAGGAAGCATTTGTCTTAATCAGCATATAGAGATGAGCAGTATACTCGAACACATAGAAAGACAGCTAGAAGCGTATTATAGGCTGGTTAAGCAAGCTAGACCAGAACTGAAGTGCAGTGAGTACTACCTTTTAAATGCACAGCAAGGGAATGTGAAAGTACAGGAATCTAAGTTTACTGAGCTAGTAGAAGAAAAGATGGTAGTAGCCGAGGAACCAATCATACAATCAGAAGCTTCCCACATTGATTTATCTACAAAGGAGCAAAATATCCAAGACCTTACCCTACTACTCAAGCAACAATTAGGCTGTGAAACAGAGAAAGACTTTGTAGAATTACCACTGCCTACTTATACGAGGCCACACGTGGGACAAAGCGTAGCTAAGAATAGCGTAAGACTTAGCCAAATTCCACATTACTTTATGGCACAGTACGCCAAGGATTTGCAAGTGACCATACAGTATGTGCTTACAGATACACAGGAGACGGGCGTGATTTCTATAGCAGATGGTGATTGTATCTATGAAGAAGGAAGTATGCTACAGCCAACTTTAGAAATGATGCTGACACAAGAAATATTAGAGCAAATCTTAAAGAAGCAACTTACATACCAAAAAGCATTTATGATAGGTAAATTAAAGGTCAAAGGCAACTTTGGCTTATTAGCAAAGTTAGACCAAGCATTTAAGGGTCTATGATGAATATTTGTCCACTTTTTCTCATATACATAAACTAAAAGTATGTAGGGGGGAAAGTAGATGGATGAGGAAACGAGACAAGTAGACTTAGGGAATGCTAGGCAACTTTATGAGCTATTTGAACAACTAGTCATTACGAAAAGAAATCAGCGTATGATAGAGGAGCGATTATTACAAGTAATGGCCAAACCGATACACAGAAAATGGATGCATGAGCGTGTACAAGATCAGTACAAACATGAAAAAATTGTGGCAGATATCGTAGAGCAAAAATTAGATAGAAATTTGGAAATAGGAACTTTACAAAGTCAGGTGGGCATGAGCGCATCTATAACCCAAGAGCTTAATATGCGAATGGATGGGACCGTACATAATATACAACTTATTAATGGTATTGCACAGCTTATTGATGATTTTAAAGTATATAAGATCATTATGAGTATGTTAAGTGATGAATATATCTATAACGTAAGACTTATAAAAATACTAAATGAAAAATAAGGAGCCAATGATGAATCAAGAATGTCTTTTTTGTAAAATTATAGAGGGTGTGATTCCTTCTTATACGATTTATGAAGATGAGGATTTCAAAGTAATTTTAGACCGTTTTCCAGCTAGTAAAGGGCATATGCTGATACTTCCTAAAATGCATATGAAAGATATCTTTGAATTAGATGAGCAAGTAGGAGCTAAACTTTATCCGCTAGCTAAGAAGATGGCACAACTTCTAAAAAATCGCCTGGCAGTAGAAGGCGTTAATATTGTACAAAATAATGGGATAGCAGCAGGACAAACTATCGACCATTTTCACTTGCATTTAGTACCACGCTATACACAAGATGGTATAGTGCTTAATAAGACGATGAATCAAGAAACGACATTAGAAGAGCTTAGTGAAGTAGCGAAGCTTTTACTAGATAAATAATCAAAATAAAAAGTGTTATCCACCGAGGATAACACTTTTTATTTTGATTAAGCAGCTTTGAAATATTGATCATACCATGTAAGGAACATGAAGATTGTCCAAATCTTACGGCTGTTATCTTTTTTGCCAGCCTTGTGCTCATCAAGTAGAGATACAAGGAGTGATTCGTTGAAGTAAGTCTTAGCAACATCGCTTGTGAAAGTCGTCTTAACGATATTATAGTACTTATCTTCTTTAAGCCATACACGAATAGGAACTGGGAAACCGAGTTTTTTCTTGTTGGCTGTAGATTCAGGCATGTTACGCTTAGCTGCTAGACGCATTGCGTATTT
The DNA here is from genome assembly GCA_051656485.1 of Cellulosilyticaceae bacterium. Classification (GTDB taxonomy): domain Bacteria; phylum Bacillota; class Clostridia; order Lachnospirales; family Cellulosilyticaceae; genus JBOFDK01. The sequence goes on along the minus strand of JBOGBZ010000109.1, from coordinate 11,956 downwards.
TGTATTTTCTTTATTTACTTTGTAGTGTAGAGGAACTTTAGTTGCTATACGGCATACTTCTTTATCTAAGAATGGTACACGAAGTTCAAGTGAATGTGCCATACTCATTTTATCTGCTTTAAGGAGGATATCTCCAGCTAGCCACATATGCATATCTAAGTATTGCATCTTGGTAACATCAGATTTATCTTGTACTTTTGCATAAAATGGTGCAGTAAGTTCCTGTGGAGCTTTAGCTGGTGTCGTAACTTTGAGAAGTTCTTTACGTTCTTTTACGGAGAACATATTGGCATTACCAATGAAACGTTCTTCGATTGATTGACCACCACGGATAAGGAAGTTCTTACCTTTGAAGTCAAATGGAATGAGTTTTGCAAAAGTAGCTAGACATTTACGAAGTGGAAGAGGTAATGAACGATAAGTTGCATTATCTACAGGTTCTTTATAGATGTTATAACCACCAAAGAGTTCATCAGCACCTTCACCAGAAAGAACTACTTTTACATGTTCGCTAGCAAGCTGGCTTACGAAATAAAGAGCGACAGCAGCAGGGTCAGCTAAAGGCTCGTCCATGAAATACTGTACTTTAGGAAGTACGTTCCAGTACTCTTCAGGAGAGATTACTTTATGGAAGTTTTCAATGCCGATTTCCTTAGAGAGTTCTTTTGCATAGCTAATCTCGTTGTATTGTTCATTGTCGAAGCCGACAGTGAAAGTTTTATCACCTTTGAAGCAGCTTGCTACATAACTAGAGTCAACACCACTAGAGAGGAAGCATCCTACTTCGACATCACTAATCTTATGACTTTCGATAGATTCTTTCATTGTTTGATCGATAAGATCCACATATTCTTCAAGAGAACCATCGGTTTCATTAAATGTAGGTTCCCAATATCTTTTTATATCTAGGTTGCCGTCTTTAAAAGTAAAGAAGTGAGCAGGTGGTAGCCTGAAAATACCTTTGAAGAAAGTTTCTAGCATTGGTGAGTATTGGAAAGAAAGGTAATGCTCAAGTGCTTCAGTATTTAAGTCACGAGGTACACTTGGATGCTCAAGGAGAGACTTAATCTCAGAGCCATACACGAAAGTATTGCCTTCATGGTAATAATAAAAAGGCTTAATACCAAAGAAGTCACGTGCACCGAATAATGTTTTGTTTTTACGATCCCAAATAACGAAGGCAAACATACCACGTAAATGAGAGAGAAGTTCTGTACCGTATTCATCATAACCATGAACGAGAACTTCAGAATCGGTATGTGTCTTAAACACATAACCTTTGGCAATAAGTTTTTCGCGTATTGATTGATAGTTATAGATTTCACCATTGAAGGTAAGGACTAATGTCTCATCCGTATTGTAAAGAGGTTGAGAACCTTCTTCAAGGTCAATAATACTAAGGCGTCTAAAACCAAGTGCTGCAGTATCATCTATAAATTGACCGTCACTATCAGGTCCACGATGGATAATCTTGTCCATCATAGCTGTAAGGACAGGTTTTTTATTTTCAAGTTCAGTATCTAAAAAGCCACAAAAACCACACATATGTAAGGGCCCCTTTCATAAAAATATACATACAAACTTTAACACACATTTTATTTAAAATCAACGAACTCTGGTATTAAAGTATTCCCTTAAAAAATGAATGTAAACATGCTATCCAATAAAATTTGATAAATTGTAAATATTAAAACAACCTACATTGACGTAGGCGGATAAGTAAGAGTATTATTAAAGTATAGAAAATGGTAAAATGTTTTAGGTACTACATAGCCAATATAAAAGGAGAGGTTGCAGTGAATATCAATGAATTAGCCTTAGAAATGCATGAAAAATGGCAGGGAAAATTAGAAATCACAGCAAAGGCCAAGGTGAATAGTAAGGAAGATTTATCTATTGCCTATACGCCTGGAGTAGCAGAACCTTGTAGAAAAATCGCAGAAAACAAAGAAGATGTTTATAAGTACACCATGAAAGGCAATACTGTAGCTGTCATATCTGATGGGACAGCAGTACTTGGATTAGGGGATATTGGTCCTCAGGCAGCACTTCCAGTTATGGAAGGGAAAGCTGTGCTTTTTAAGGAATTTGCAGGTGTTAATGCAGTACCTATTTGTATTGATACCAAAGATACAGAAGAGATCATCACTTTTATTAAGCAAATAGCGCCTACTTTTGGGGGGATTAACCTAGAAGATATCGCCGCACCACGTTGCTTTGAAATAGAAGAGAGACTTAAAGCAGAGCTGGATATTCCTGTTTTCCATGATGACCAGCACGGTACGGCCATTGTCGTATTAGCAGGTATTATCAATGCCCTAAAAGTAGTAGGCAAACAAAGAGAAGATGTGAAAGTAGTCGTTAATGGTGCTGGTTCAGCAGGTATTGCGATTACAAAATTGTTATTGAATGCCGGCTTCAAACATATAATAGTTGTTGATAAAAAAGGTATCCTCCAAGCAGAGGAAACTTGGATGAACTGGGCACAGAAGGCATTAAGTGAAGTGACTAATGAGGAAGGCCTAAGAGGAGATTTAGCTGAGGCAATGAAGGGTGCAGATTTATTTATTGGTGTATCGGCACCAGGCATCGTAACGCAAGAGATGGTAGCAAGTATGGCGCCAGATAGCATTCTCTTTGCAATGGCGAATCCTACACCAGAGATTATGCCAGACTTAGCAAAGGCAGCAGGCGCACGCGTGGTTGGTACAGGTCGTTCGGACTTCCCAAATCAGGTAAACAACGTTCTTGTCTTCCCAGGTATTTTCAAGGGGGCTCTCGAGAGCCGTACATGTAGTATTACCGAAGAAATGAAATTAGCAGCAGCGGAGGCTATTGCAAAAATGGTACCAGAGGAAGAATTAAGCGAAGTTTACATACTTCCAAGACCATTTGCAGAAGGCATTGCTGATGCAGTAGCCAAGGCAGTAAAGGATGTAGCAAAGTAAGGAGGCAAAAAATTGAAAACAATCGTATTAACTGGAGGCGGAACCGCTGGGCATGTGACGCCAAATATAGCACTTATTTCATCATTGCAAGAAGAAGGGTGGAATATACAGTATATTGGAAGTCACATGGGAATTGAAAAAGAGCTTATTCAAAAAGAAGGAATCCCATATCAAGGTATTTCTTCTGGGAAATTAAGACGTTATATTTCTTTGGAAAATATCAAAGACCCATTTAAGGTAATCAAAGGGTTATGGGATGCGTATCATATACTACGTAAGATGAAACCAAACCTGGTCTTTTCTAAAGGAGGGTTTGTAACAGTCCCTGTTGTTTTAGCCGCTAAATTATTAGGTATACCAGTTATTATTCATGAATCAGATATCACACCAGGGCTTGCAAACAAGATTGCATCTAAGGGAGCAAAGGTAATCTGTGTTAATTTCCCAGAGACATTAAAGTATGTAAGGGCAAAGGGTGCACTTACAGGTACGCCTATACGTAAAGAGCTTTTCCAAGGCGATAGACAAAAAGGCATGAAACTCTGTGGGTTTACATCTGAAAAGCCAGTGCTTTTAATGATGGGAGGTAGCTTAGGGGCTACAAAGATTAATGTATGTTTAAGAGAAGCACTAGATGAACTTACAAAGACGTATCAAATCGTCCATATATGTGGTAAAGGGAATGTGGACGAAGGATTACTTCATAAGCAAGGTTATAAACAATTTGAATATGTATCTGATGAATTACCACATTTATTTAGTATAGCGGATATGATGCTTTCTAGAGCTGGTGCCAATGCATTGGCAGAGATTGTTGCATTACGTATACCAAGTTTACTTGTACCATTATCACAAAATGCAAGCAGAGGGGATCAGATACTGAATGCAGCATCTATGGAAAAACAAGGGTATTGTGCAGTGCTACAAGAAGAAGCGTTGACAAAGGAAAGCTTAATTCAAGGCCTGCGAGCATTAGACACAAATCGTCAGCAGTATAAAGATGCGATGAAAAAAAGTACGCAAACAAATGGTTTAAAGAAAGTTTTAGAAGAAATACGTCGTTTTAAATAACATGGAGTCATACTAAAGAGGGGGAACTTAAGATGTTTGGCAAAAGAGAAGATGTAGAAATGATGAGAAAATTAGCAGCGGGGGAGTTAGATTCGCTTATTGAGAGTCTAAAACAAAGCAAAAAAGCACTGATACAAGTAGAAACTGTAGAGGAAATAAGATCTATTAAAGAAAGTATCTATCATCAAATAAGTGTGATGGAAGTAACTCAGGAGAAGGTTGCTTCTATCACAGAACAAGTGGAACTAGAAAAGCAATCACTTCAACACCATGCACAGTTACTAGGTACAATTACAAAGGGCGTTGAAAGTGATGCAACTTATCACCAAACGTTACAAAATCAGCTACAACAAGATCAGCAACATGCAGAGACACTTATGCATGAAGTGAAGGCACAAGTAGAATCTTCAGTGAAGTTGTCACAAACAAACAAGATAGGTATTGATGCACTTCTTAGACATATGAAGGAGATGAACCAAAACGCTTCTTACATGAAAAAGCAAGTGAATACTTTTATTGAAACAGCAAAAAATGTATCTGCAAATATGAGTGGTATTGCAGCAATCGCAGAGCAGACAAACTTACTAGCGCTTAATGCATCTATTGAAGCAGCTAGAGCAGGAGAAGCAGGCAGAGGATTCGGCGTTGTTGCAGAGGAAATTAGAAAATTATCAGATGGAACAAAAGCAATCCTGGATGATATGAATCGTTTTATCACTATTTTTGAAAGCAACTCACTTAAAACCAGTGAAGAAGTAGAAGGAACGATTGGTGATATTATAAAAGTAGAAAAGCAGCTAGAAGAAATGGAAGAAAATCTTCAAAAGAATGAAGATATGACTCAGATTGTACAACATCAAATTGAAGCGATTCAAGCCAACATGTTAAAGTTTTTATCTAAAGGGGAAAGTATGACAAGTAAGGTGGGTAGTTTAGAAAACATAGGAGAAATCCGTAACTTAACCAGTGACTACCAAACTAACCTACATAATATAGCAGTTATTATTGAAAATTTAAAAGAAGTAACGACTTCATTACAACAAAATAAAAGTAGCCTCAAGCGTCTAGAAACATTACAGCTTATGCATAACTAATCACAAGAAAACTTACACAAGGGATATCCGGTGTAAGTTTTCTTGCTTATAAGAAGTATAAATTGGAAGAAATAGTAGCACATTATAAAAATGATAATAAGAGAATGGCGAGGTGGAAAGCATGGCTACAAAGTATATTTTTGTAACGGGTGGTGTTGTTTCAGGATTAGGTAAGGGGATTACGGCAGCATGCCTAGGGCGATTATTAAAAGCTAGAGGCAAGCGCGTGACATTACAAAAGTTCGATCCATATATTAATATTGACCCAGGAACCATGAGCCCCTATCAACATGGCGAAGTATTCGTGACAGATGATGGCGCAGAAACGGACTTGGATCTTGGGCATTATGAACGTTTCATTGATGAAAAGCTCAATAAGTACAGCAATGTAACGACGGGTAAAGTTTACTGGTCAGTTCTTAATAAAGAACGAAAAGGTGATTATCTAGGTGCTACCGTACAAGTAATACCGCACATTACCAATATGATTAAAGAATGTGTCTACCGAGTAGGAAAAGTTGGGAAGGAATCTGATATTGTTATTACAGAAATAGGAGGAACGGTAGGAGATATAGAAAGCTTACCTTTCTTAGAGGCCATTAGGCAGGTAGCGACAGATGTTGGAAAAGAGAATGTGCTCTATATTCATGTAACCCTTATTCCCTACTTAGGAAAGGCTGGAGAAATGAAATCTAAGCCTACCCAGCATTCCGTAAAAGAACTCTTATCCATAGGTATACAACCAGACTTAATCGTATGTCGTACCGAGCATGAAATTCCAGAAGAGATGAAAGAGAAGATTGCGCTATTCTGCAATGTGAATAAGAAATGTGTCATCCAAAATCTAGATGCATCGACCCTTTATGAAGTACCACTTATGCTAGAAAAAGAACATTTAGCAGACATTGTATGTGAGAAATTACATTTAGAGTGTCCACCGCCACAATTAGAAGAATGGAAAAGTATTGTAGAACGAGAGAAGAATCCTAAAAAGAAGGTCACTATTGGGCTAGTAGGGAAATATGTTGAATTACATGATGCCTATATCTCCATCGTAGAATCGTTGCATCATGCGGGGATTCATCATGAAGCATCCATAGAGATTAAGTGGATCCATGCGGAAGAAGTAGATGAAAAGGCAGCAGAAAATTTACTAGGAGATGTAGACGGTATTCTCGTACCGGGTGGATTCGGTGATCGAGGGATTGAAGGTAAGATTCAAGCAATTCGCTATGCAAGAGAAAACAATATACCATTTTTCGGTATTTGCTTGGGGATGCAATGTGCAGTCATTGAATTTGCACGTCATAAGGCTGGGTTAGAAAATGCCCATAGTTCAGAGTTGATGCCAGAGACGCCTTACCCAGTCATCGATTTAATGCCTGATCAAAAAGGTATTGAGGATTTAGGAGGAACCATGCGTCTAGGTGCGTATCCTTGTAAATTAAAGAAAGGTACCAATGCTTATGAAGCCTATGGCAAACAAACGATAGAAGAAAGACATCGCCATCGCTATGAGTTTAATAATCAATATAGAGAACTATTGACTGAGAAGGGACTTGTAATCGCTGGGACTTCACCAGATGGAGAATTGGTAGAGATTGTAGAAATAAAAGACCATATATGGTTTGTGGGGGCACAGTTCCATCCAGAATTCTTATCACGACCTAATAATCCACATCCTCTATTTAAAGAATTTATTAAGCATTGTATAAAATGACAAAAAAGCCAATAATTATCGAAAAAAAGATGATTATTGGCTTTTTTTGTTTGATTATAGGTTCAAATTGTTTATAATAAAAAAAAGAGTACATAAGGGGAAAGAGGGGGAAAATGAAACTTTCGAAAAAAATCGGGTTATTATTTATCTGTACAACAATTATAACCATCATATTGTATATCGTATCATCACAAATTATGGCAGATTATTTATACCAAGGGGAAAGGACAAGAATTACAGGTATTACATCAGGGTGTATCGGGCGCTTAGAAGGTAAAATAAATAGAACGCTTGGAAAAGGTCATCAGTACAAGGATATGCTAAGAAGTATGATTGACATTAAGCGGGAGCATAGTATTGATATTTTCGAAGAGATGGAGATTATAGAGAAGTTTGAGAAGGATGAGTTCGATGCGAATTACATATTGGATTCGCAGTTAAATATTGTAGAGGAAGTCGTAACGAGGCCCATAGGGGATAAAGACCAAGAAATCATCGAGTATATAAAGGGATGTTTCCCTGTTACCAAGCCAGTGTCGGGTGTTGTGAGCACCACAGATGCAAGTTATATTTTAGTTATAACTGGTCTCGACCGTGCTGAAAATGCAGAGATGAAGTATTTTTTAGGTATCACCGAGATGGATCAAGCATTTATGAAAGAAGTAGAAGGTGAGACTGAAAAAAAGGTTAAATTAGTACGAAAACTAGAGGAAGATAAATTAGAAGTCTCAAGAGTAAATCCGACTACTAAGATATTTCTTCACTATACAGAGGATAATATACAATCCTATTATGAAGTCAAGCAATTGTGGGGGAAAACGCCTCTATACTTAGAGGTACAAGAACCACTTATTGTTCGTAATACCAATAGGACAAACATCATGATTTTTACAACATTATTAATTATCTTGTGTAGCGTTATTAATGCACTAGTATGGATACTTATCAATAAAATCCTAGTAAAACCAGTATTTAAAATGAATCAACAAATCAAAAACATTAGCGATACGAGAGATTTTACGAGTCGACTAGAACCTCTAGACACACAAGATGAGATAGGGATTCTAACAAGAGATGTGAATCAGATGTTAGACGCACTAGAAGAAGTACAAGTTGAAAACAGGTTAAAGGATAAGAAGTATAGCACACTTTTACAAAGTATGAACAATGCTTTTGCTACATGTAAAATTATTTATAGTGTAAAAAGTCAAAAAGAAAAAATCATCTGTATCGAATGCAATGAAGCTATGGCGAAAATATATGGGCAAACAGTAGGGGCAATATGTGATCCAGCAGTGGAAGTAGGAGAAGATGATCCACGTATTATTGAAACGATTAAATCCGCGATAAGAAAAATAAAAGCAACAGGCGAGATTTATAGTATCGAACAAGCGCAGATTACCAAAGACTATTGGGGTCAATTAGCGATATACCTTACAGAAGAAGAAACTTTCTCAGTAATTATTACGGATATTACGAAGCTTAAAGAATACTCCAATAAGATGCAGTATATGGCAAACTATGATGGACTTACAGGGCTTCAGAATCGTTATAGTTTATATGAATATGGCAGACAGTTGATAGAGGGACATAAAGAGTTTGCTATCTATTTTATGGACTTAGATAATTTTAAGAAGATTAATGATACCATTGGGCATACAGAAGGGGATAAAATACTTTGTGAAGTGGCTAATAAACTTAAGGGACTTATCGATCCACAGACCTTTATCAGTAGAGTGGGGGGCGATGAATTTATTATTATTCGCAGAGGTGAGTTAAATAATGGAGCAATCACTCAATTCGGCAATCGCATCATTGAAAAGATAAGTAGCCAGATAGAGGAGGTACAATGCCAGTTTCCACTTAGTGTAAGTATAGGGGTAAGTCTTTATCCTTATAATGGAAACAATATAGAAGAACTTTTGAAGTATGCGGACATTGCCATGTACGAAGGTAAGAGAAAAGGTGGCAATATGCTGGAAATTTTCTCAGAGAAAATGCTAGAAAAGATAGATATGGAAGCGAAGCTAAAAGATGCATTAGAAAATGAAGAACTTGTGGCATACTATCAGCCTATTTATCATTTGCAGAAAGAGCAAATCATAGGGGCAGAGGCATTGGTACGTTGGATAAGAGATGGAGAGGTCATCCCACCATATAAGTTTATTGATATTGCAAAGCAAACAGGAGCTATCGTAGACATTGATTTCTTAGTATTAGAGCAAGCTTGTGCATTTTGTAAAGAGTGGCAATTGAGAGGAAACGAGACATTTATCGTATCTGTAAATATGTCATTTAAATCGTTGAGTCATCCAGAACTCTTTAAACGTATCGAAACAGCTTTAGGAAAAGCCGGTATGCAGGCAACTTCATTAAAGATAGAAATAACTGAAGATGAAATCATTGAAAAGCCTAAGCACATTATAGATATTCTAAATGGACTAAGAGCATTGGGAATCCAGATATCCCTAGATGACTTTGGTGTAGGATATTCTTCATTTAATCATATTAAAATGCTTCCAATCGATACATTAAAAATAGATAGAAGCTTGATTTTAAAACTAGAAGAAGATGAAAAAACAGTAGCTATTATAGAGACACTTATTGAATTAGGACATAATCTCGGATTAGATATCGTCTGCGAGGGCGTTGAGGTTAAAGAACAACTTGATAAACTCAAGATGATACAATGTGATACCATTCAAGGCTACTATATAAGCCAACCAGTAGAAAATGAACTTTTTGAACGGTGTATGGAACATTATGGACATGTAGAAGTACTTAAAGAAGTAGAATAAAAGAAGTGGACTAAAAGTGAAAACCCCTTAGTGAGCCATAAGTGATGGCTACTAAGGGGTTTTCTAGTTGTTAAACGACTTTTGTTGTCCAGTCTTCTACATTCCAAACATCAGTGATAAAGCTCTCATAGAAGTAAGGTTCGTGGCATACGAGGATGACAGTCCCTTTAAATTCACGAAGTGCCTTTTCAAGCTCATCTTTGGCATCCACGTCTAAGTGGTTCGTAGGCTCATCGAGTACAAGTAAATTAAGTTCCTTAAGAAGAATTTTACATAGACGTACTTTTGCATTTTCTCCCCCTGAAAGAACTTTCATAGGGCTTGTGATGTGCTCTGTTGTAAGACCACATTTAGCAAGAGCAGAGCGAGCCTCGTGGTTTGTAAGAGATGGATACTCGTTCCAAAGTTCATCAAGTGCAACGGTGTTGTTGTTTCTAGAATCTTCTTGAGCGAAATAACCGTAGTCAACATTCTCACCGAATTCTACTTCACCTTGAATAGGAGGAATGACACCTAATAAAGTCTTTAAGAGAGTAGACTTACCAAGACCATTCACACCACAGATGGCAATCTTCTTGCCACGTTCTACGTTGAAACTTACAGGCTTTGTAAGTGGTTCATCATAACCAATCACAAGGTCACGTGCTTCAATGAGGAAACGGCTAGGTGCTTTAGAGAATCTAAAGTCAAAGATAGGCTTTGCTTTCTCACGTGGTTTTTCGATCATTTCCATTTTATCAAGCTGCTTCATACGGCTCTTTGCCATACCAGTAGTAGCCACGCGCGCTTTGTTGCGGGCGATGAAGTCTTCAAGTTTATCAATTTCTTTTTGTTGACGTTCATAAGCTTTTTCTTGTTGACGTTTCTTAAGATCATAAAGACGTAGGAACTCGTCGTAGTTACCAACATAACGTGTAAGTTCACAGTTCTCTACATGATAAATAAGGTTACATACATCGTTTAAGAATGGGATATCGTGAGAAACAAGCATGAAAGCATTCTCATAATTTTGTAGGTAGCGCTTTAACCATTCGATATGGTTTACATCAAGGTAGTTTGTAGGCTCATCGAGGATAAGGATACTTGGATTTTGAAGAAGAAGTTTAGTAAGGAGGACTTTTGTACGCTGACCACCACTTAATTCATCTACTTTTTTCTCAAGACCAATCTCACCAAGGCCAAGACCTTGTGCGACTTCTTCGATTTTAGAATCGATAATATAGAAGCCACTGCTATCAAGGATGTTTTGGATTTCTGCTGCATCTTCCATTAATTTAGTAACTTCATCGTCACTTGCTTCGCCCATTTTGTCATAGGCTTCTAGCATTTCTTTTTCTAAAGCAAAAAGATTATCGAAAGCTAAACGAAGGTTATCGCGAATCGTTGTCCCTGGTTGTAATGCAGAATGCTGGTCTAAGTAGCCAACAGTTACACGGTTTGACCATTCGACACTACCTTCATCAGGCATTAATTTCCCAGTAATAATATTTAAAAATGTAGATTTTCCTTCACCATTGGCACCAACTAAGGCTACGTGCTCGCCTTTAAGAAGTCTGAAAGATACATCTTCTAGAATACTTCTCGCGCCAAAACCGTGAGTGACATTTTTTACGTTCAATACACTCATAATTTGTCTCCTTTTGACTCGTAATTTACTTCTCTATGATAATAAAAAATGAGCAAAAAGTAAAATGAATATGTTGCCTAAATAGAGAAAACCTTATAATTAAACGATTGTATAAATAAAAAAAGCAAAATAAACAAAGTGCATCACTGTAATCATGCTATAAATTAAGAAAACAATGGTCACCGCAATATTGCAAATAGGCAAATGCATATCATCTAATTCGTCGAGTTTGAGAAGAATATAAATCATAAGGCATGCAGGGATAATAAGCTTAACGATAATGCTTAAGAAGGCATTGGTAACAATGGGAACCATTAAAGCATTGACCTCTTCAAAAAGACCAGTTTTTAAAAGGCCAAAAGTAAATAAAATATCTAAAGCATTTAAAATATAAATCAAAACGAGTTTTTGTTTCAAACAAGGAATAGTTGTGTTCTTTAGAAAACTAAGCATTCTTTCACCTCCGATAAAGAGTATTGCCATAATTTACAAAGCCAATGCTTGACAATAGATTTTTTATTCTATATACTTTGGATATAAAATACTTTGATAGGCAAAGTATCCAAATATAAAAGAATGGAGGCGAGCTGTTTGAATCAGACAGTAAAAGTAGTTAATGAAATACTTGTAGAGTTGTTTAATGATATACTGACTATTGAAAAAGCTGCTTTACAATCAAGTCCATTTAATGACCTATC
>JBOGBZ010000108.1:0-30961 GCA_051656485.1 Cellulosilyticaceae bacterium | reverse complement strand
TCGTTTTGGCACGTACGTCTATTCGTCCCATCTTATCATCTAGTAGTTCAGGGGTAAGTTCTGTATCATCATTAATAATAATCTCTTTTATAGGCTCATGTGTCTTCTTTAAAACTGCATTTAAAAATGCTATAAGGATCGGTTCATCTCCTTCTTCTCCAAAAAGTTTCTTAAATATAAAATCATTAGTAGGTCTTAATCTCTGCATACTATGTTCTCCTTAGTGTCATTCATTCTAGCTAAAGTATTTACTATCTCTCTCAGTTTAAAACAACTCACCCTTAAAAGCTTTTTGCATCAGTGCATTGAAGTTATTCTCTAGTTCTGCTAGGCTCTGCTTCATATCAAATTTCAATTTGTCGACTTGTTGCACGAACTCACCAAACTGATTTTGAAGTTCAATCGGTGGAAAGATAAACTCTAGCTCTGACAATTGCCCCTTACTTAGAATGCCCTTTAAAGACATATTAATAGTACTTTGGATATATGGTTGGGATAACTTAAACATCTCATACATAAACCATGTGTTATGCTTCTTAGGTACAACAGCATTTATCTGCTGATTAAAAGATACTGGCCTATCTGCAATCCCCACATTCCCAATACATTTAATACTTCCTGCTATACATGTCATCAAAATACTTCCTGATTCAACACTTCTACCCACTTGTAGACCTTGTTCTGATAAGTATTCTGTTGCAGTTGTTAATGTAGCTGATGGTGTATTAATGTTATCAGATTTAATCCATTCAATATAATCACCGTAATATTCAGCTATTTTTCTAGAAGGTGTATTACCAGTAACAATATCACACTCATTACCTAACAACTTCTTCTCCCACCCTCTAGGATTAGAAATAGGGTCACCAAACATCTCGATAAATTGGGATTTAATGAGCTCATCACATGCTTGAAGTTGCTTTTCACGTGCGTTAAGAAGTTGCTGTGACTTCTTTAAAATCTGTGCTATTTTCTCCTGTGTCTCTAAGTCTGGAACTGGCATAGGTATCGCATCAAAATATCCTTTTGTAATATGCTTCATTGTCGATCCATGCATATATTGCATTGCCTTATCCAACGCAATGCTTACCATAAATTTAAAGTATGTTTTATTTATTTTTTCCTTATCAAATACTACCTTAAATATATGTTGATTAAGTACTGCATCTTCTCTATCCCATTCAAATACACCTATACTTGCTGACCAAGAAATAAGTATATCTCCATGTCGAACTACATACTTATCTGCAATATTCCCATTAAAGTAATTAAATTCCTGTTTGGGATTATTTAAATTTTGGATACGAATAATTGGCAATCCCTCTACTTCCCAGTCTGTAGGTTTAAATGCATATCCGTTTATATAGGTGGCAATATCTCCTAAGTTTACTATCCTCATTTACACTTCCCCCAACATCTCAGCTAGTTCTTCAATACCTGCTGTAATATCCATCTCTAGCTCTCTGATCTTCAGAAGAATTTCACTCGGGCGAGCATATTCTACCTCTTCATACTCAATCTCTTTGTACTTATTAATACTTAGGTCATAGCTATTATCTACAATCTCTTTCACATCTACAAAGAAGCTTTGCTCTGTACGTTTTCTATCTGTCTCAGTTTCTAAGTTACCAAATCGCTCAATAATATCTTGTATATCATTAGCTGCTACTTCTTGGCGTTTGTCATCTAATGAATAGCCATCTGCTTTCATATCATAAAACCATACTTTATCTGTACCACCTGCACCTGTCTTAGTAAAGATTAGGATAGCTGTACTTACCCCTGCGTATGGTTTAAATACCCCACTTGGCATAGAGATGACTGCCTCTAGCTTATTGTTATCTACGATTTCTTTACGAATTTGCTTATGTGCTCCACTGCTTCCAAAGAGTACACCGTCTGGTACGATTGTCGCACTTCTTCCACCTACCTTAAGACTTCTAAGGATTAGTGCTAGGAAGAGTAATTCTGTTTTCTTAGTTTTTGTCACCTTAAGTAAATCTGCACTGACTGCATCAGCATCAAGTGAGCCTTTAAATGGTGGATTGGCAAGGACAAGTGTATACTTCTCTTTATCTGTATTTGCCTCTGCCAAACTATCTTTGTATTCAATATTTGGATTGTCTACTCCATGAAGAAGCATATTCATCGCCCCAATACGAAGCATGGTTCTATCCATATCAAATCCGTAGAACATCTGATTATTGAAATGTTCTCTTAGCCCTGCATGAAGAAAGAGATCTGATTTATTTTCTCTTAAGTACTCTTGAGCAGCTACTAAGAAGCCTGCACTCCCCATAGCAGGGTCTACAATAACATCACTTGGTGTTGGTTTCATAAGTTTCACCATCATCTCAATGATATGTCTTGGTGTTCTAAACTGACCATTTGTACCCGCTGTAGCTACTTTAGAAAGTAAGTATTCATAAAGGTCACCTTTCGCATCACGATTTTCCATGTCAATACTATCAATACCGTCTACAATTTTTGATAACATTTGTGGCGTAGGAATCTTAAAAATGGCATCTCCCATGTATTTTGCATAAGCTGAATCCCCATCTTGGTGCAAGTTCTTGATGAAAGGAAATACCTCATTCATCATAGTCGTATACATCTCAGTAGCTTCCATATTCTTGAATTTACTCCATCTTAAGTTCTGCTTATCACTTGGGAACATTCCCTCATGTGGTACTCCTAAGAATACAGCTTCATTTTCCTTTGTTGTTTCTATATCATCAAGACCTTTAATAAAGAGCAAATAAGTAAACTGTTCAATTACTTCTAAAGGGTTTGTAATCCCACCAGTCCAAAACGTCTCCCATATTTTATCTACCTTATTTCTTAATTCACCCGTTATCATCTGAATTTCTCCTTATTATTGCATTTTATTACTTTCTATTCTAACACCTTAACTGATTATTTTACACCCATACGAGGATTTTTCTGTATAAAAATAAGGCCTAGCACTCCTCCTAGGCAACTTTATCAACTCATAATCTCTTATCTTAATTGGAATCTATTAATTCCTCAATTCTGTACTCATTAAAATAACTTTGTTTTGCAAGTTCAAAGTTATTTATTGGAAATCTTTTAGCAGCTTCTTGGGCCCTCTCTATAATCCTTTCATCCAAGTATATATTGGCAAACTTGAAGGATACTTCCGCTTGCGTATTTCCTGCTATGAATACTTGCCATGTCATACTTTGGCGCATATATGCTTTATTTCATTCATTAGTGTTCTTCTAGCCTTTTTATGTGTTTTGCCCACTTTTTCTCCAAAAACACTAAAAAAGGCTAGAGCAAATTGCCCTAACCCTTAGTATTACTTAGTTTTCTTTAACTAGTAGTGCTACTGTCTCGACATGAACCGTATTCGGGAACATATCCACACATTGTATCTTCACAGTCTTGTACCCTGCTTCTTTGAACAGTGGTAAATCACGTGCTAAGCTTGTAGGCTTACATGAGATATAGAGAAGTTCCTTCGCCCCGAAGTTAGCAATCTTTTGGATGGCTTTTGGGTGGATCCCTTCTCTTGGTGGATCGAGAACGATCATCTCTGGTTTCACATGGAAGTTCTCTACTTCTGTAAGGACATCACCTGCTACGAAATGGCAGTTTGCCAGATTGTTAAGCTTTGCATTTTCTTCGGCTTTAACCACTGCTTCTGCTACGATTTCGATACCGTATACTTCTTTGGCTTTAGATGCCATGATTTGTGCAATGGTTCCTGTTCCTGAGTAAAGGTCAAATACCACTTTACTTGTGATATCATCTACCATATCCAGTGCTGTCTTATAAAGGACTTCTGCGCCTTTTGTATTTGTCTGGAAGAATGAGAATGGTGAGATATTGAACTTAAGGCCTAGTATCTCTTCTGTCAGGTAGTCTACACCGTAAAGTGTCGTTACTTTCTCTGGCTTCACTGCATCTGCTAATGTATCGCTAAGGGTATGAAGTACACCTGATACTTTCCCTTTCGTGCCAAGGTTTGCTAGTTCATTTGCAAGTGGTGTCAAGTCAAAGTCCATCTGGCTTGATGTTACGATATTTACGAGTAAATCACCTGTTGTTTCTGAGCGACGTACAAGTAAGTAACGCATAAAGCCTTCATGCATTTTCTTTTTGTAGAATGGTAAGCGGTATGTGTGTACGTAACGTAGCACATAGCGTAAGATTCTGCTGAAATCTTCATCTACGATCTGACAGCCATCTACTGTAATGATATCGAATGTACTATTCTTACGGTGCATCCCTAATGCAGTTGGGCCGTCTTTACACTCATCACCAAAAGAAAACTCCATTTTATTGCGGTATGCCCACTGACTTGGACTGGCTACGATACCCATGTCTTCAAAATCAGTGACATTTTGGTTACCTAGTAATGTCATCACTTGGTCATGCTTATGCTCAAGTTGTGATGTGTATGGGATATGCTGCATCGCACAGCCGCCACATAAGCCAAAGTACTGGCACTGTGGTTTCACGAAATGTGCTGGATTTTCGATCACTTCTGTGACTTTACCTTCCCATTTCCCTTTACGTCTACGAAGTAAACGTGCTGCTACTTTTTGTCCCACGAATGTATCTGGGACAGTAACAGATGTTTCCAATTCTTCTATATACATAACCCCTTTATTTGGGAATTTAACTTCTTGTATAACACCTTGTATGATTTCACCTTTTTTAGCCATAATAACTCCTTTTATATTGGATTCCACGAATGTGACACCCATTATTTTGTCATATTCATACTTTATTTTCAAGTCTTTTCACAAAGATTCTCTCGATAGGTTGAAATGACTTAAAGTTTTAAAGTATAATATAAACATATAGTTAATTTAATTTTTTTAGGGGGGACATGGATGTCTAACACAATCAACCGAGACACTGAAACGATCACATCCAGTATCTTAATGTATCAAGAGAGTATTATGAGGGATATCAATACTAAAATGCGCCTTAAGGATGACCATGATAAGTGTTATCTAACAACTATTACAAAATGGGAAAATGACACCCTTATTTTCCCTGGACCTTTAGCACAGCGTGACTGGGTGCTTTTCGCATTACCAACCGTTCTCGAGTGCTGTTTTGTCACACGTAATGCCATGTATATGACGCGTATTGAACTTTTTGATCGTAAACGTACTGAACATGAGCTTATCTATAAAGCTCGTATTGTAGACATTATCGAAAAAAAGCAACAA
This sequence comes from Cellulosilyticaceae bacterium, assembly GCA_051656485.1. Taxonomy (GTDB): domain Bacteria; phylum Bacillota; class Clostridia; order Lachnospirales; family Cellulosilyticaceae; genus JBOFDK01. Next base: position 25,751 of record JBOGBZ010000108.1, on the reverse strand, counting down.
CGTGCACACTTCCGCTTGGATGTGCTGGTACCTATCCATTATGCCGTTCTTACCACGCCAACTGGTGAAAAGCTAGAGACCATTACAAAGATAAAAGGGACTTGCGTCAATATCAGTGTAGGCGGTATGTGTATGGTGTGTAATGAACGCCTTGATGCCAATCAGCATCTGGCGGTTTATCTAGACTTTCTAGACAATCAATTACTCATCTCAGGTAAAATACTTTATAAAGGTCAATCTAATGAAAATGGAACATACAGCCATCATGTTCAATTCTATGGGATGGATCTTCAAAAAGAAAACTTGCTTTCTCGTCTTATCTTTGAAAAACAACGTATGCAAATGCGCCAAACAGCAACGCCTTTATACCAAAAGAAATCCTAGCATCATCGCTAGGATTTCTTTTTTGTTTATGGGTTTTGTATCAGTTCTTTATAAATGAGTTGGGTAAGTACAGGATTACCCGGGCGTTCACAAGTAGCTTCCCAAATGATGGCCCCACCTAAATGATTTTTATTGATATAATCCATCTTAATTTGAATGGACTGTGGATCATCATATGTATAAAACTCTTTCTTGCTGCTACTATATAAATAAGGTACTTGGCTTATAGGATCCCAATACTTAGTAAAGGCTGGGTCTTTTTCTAGCTGCTCCACCACATAATAATAAGGATTATTCCCAGCAGGCACACCGCCGTCAAACATACCTCTAGCACCTCTATACCCCATACCATCTGGTGTCACTTGTGCATAAAGGCCTGGTAGTCCTGGTACCACTTCTACTGGCTCTACATTTTTCCATCCTCTCGTATAGTAAGGGATGCCGATGACAATCTTTTCATTAGGCATACCTGCGTTCATCATATGCTTCACCGCATCATGGACACTATACTCGCTTACCACCTGATCATAAGGATTCGCCTTATCTCTACGACTATACAGCTGGGATTGATGACCTGTCACTTCTTCCCATGCACCATGGAAATCATAGGTCATCAAGTTGACAAAATCCACATAAGGCTCATACCCTTTGACATCAGTTTTTTCTATCTTATCTACACCGGCACATGCTGCAATACTTAGTTCATAGTAGGTGCCATCTTCTTTACCTGCTTGGTCTAAGGCTTTTCTTAAAGTCTTTAGCAGCAAGGTATAATTCTCTTTATCCTTTTCGCTGGCTCTAGGATTTCCTTGGTCATTGTGATTATCATTCTTATCAGGTTCTCTCACGACGCCAGGATACTCCCAGTCAATATCCAGTCCATCAAACTCATAGTCTCGCATCATGGCGATGGCACTCTCTGCAAAGACTTGCCTATTCGCTTCAGTGGCAGCGACTTCTACGAAATTGGCTGATTGTGTCCAGCCGCCAATGCTCATCATCATCTTTACTTGTGGGTGGGCTTTCTTGGCTTTACGTACTGCACCAATGGCACCTCTGTAAGGTGAGTCCCAAGCTTCGCCTGTCCCTGCATCTGCTTCCAGTGCCGCAAATTTGTCAAAAAGCTTAATATGATGGGTAGGTACTTCCGGACCTATGGTAGCACTTGTACCTTGAATCGTAAAGAATGCGTAGTTCATATGGGTAATGGATTCCCACGGAATAGACTGAGGCATCCAATTACCATGTCCACCATAAATCCCCCATTCTGGATAGTACATCACCACTCTTTTTTGTGCCGTGGAAGGCTTTACAGGTAAAGGGGCTATGTCTAGGTCTAGATTTCCCTCTACATCCTCAGCTTTTCCCCCTTGCTCTCCTACTATTGCTTCTGGCTCCTTGGTGGTGTCTTCTGTTGCTTCTTCTCTATCTACTTGTGTATCCGCTTCTGTGCTTTCTTGTAAGGTTTCAGGCTTGGTAAGGGTCGTCTGCCCTTGTATAGATGCTCCATCACCTTGTATCAAATACATAAAGAGGCCTATGATACAACATAACATCCCTATCAAACTTAAGGTTAATACTTTTTTCATCGTCCCCGCTCCCTCTTTGGTTTTACAGGTGCTCTAATAAGGCTAGGATTTCCATTTCTAAGATAGTATTAAAGCCTTCTTCTTTTAAGACTTTAAGCTTTGCGTCTATATGATGCAGTCTCATCAGGTATGCCCATTCTTCTTCGCCTTGCTTATACATCCCTAGCACCTGCTCTTTTTCTTTTCGTGCGTCCTCTAATGTCAACTCGCCTTTTGCATATTGCTGATAAAGTCCCCTTGCAGCAATATAATACGCTTGCTCATAGCCGCGTAATCCAGAAGGCATGGTGAATCCTTGCTTAGCTTGGCGATCAAGTTCTTTTATGTCCATTGTCGAAGTCTCCTCTTCTACCTTTTGTCCCGTAAGGTTTGTCCTTTCTTGTATTATACCTCATGCTACCATAAATGGATAGCGACCTTCCTTATTTTCAACAAAAAACTACCTCCTAAGAGATAGTTTCTTTGCTTACCGAATGCCTCTATTGATTTTTATGGATATAGAGTTTTTTATCTGCTTGTTTGAGTGCATCGGTAATGCTTTTTGTCGCTTCTTGATCATACATACTATAACCATAGGCTACTAATGGCAAACGTCTATCTTGCTTTCTTCCTCGCCTCATGGTTTCTTCTAACTGCATCAGACATCTTTCAATCACTTCTTCATTAACCGTATTGGATAAGACACAAAATTCATCCCCTCCTATACGATACACCTTCCCTATAGTATGAAATGATTTTTTGAGGTAGGTTGCCACTTCTTTAAGATAATAATCTCCTTTTTGGTGCCCATACGTATCATTGATTTCTTTAAATTTATTCACATCAAAGGCTATAATCGTAGCCTTTCCGTCGCGTTCTAATCGTTGTAACTCCTTTTCAAAAGCTTGACGATTTAATACTTCAGTTAAAATGTCAAATTTGAATTGGAGTTCGCATAAGAAAATATAGTAACTCACAAGGATAATCGTTATACAGTACCATGAGGTGTGCACTTGAGGAAAAATAATTTGTATGGACGTTCCTAAAATAAAGATGCCAAAAAGCATATAGATAAATCTTTTTCTACTATCTTGGAAATGATCTGCATTTTTTATCACTGCTTTAAATAATATTATCCCTGCCCATATATATACCAAGATATACACAAAAAAAAGTGGCCCTCTTCGATAAATATTATCTGACGTAATGGTAAAAACCCATCCCGTCCACGGTGATGTAAGGCACAGGAATGTATAGATGCTACTCGGAATAATCATGTATTTCATCCCCTTATTATCCCTCGTGTCAAAAATCATCGAAAGGATAATAGGGATACACGTTGAGAGGCTAAACCCTACTATATTAGCCACTATATTAGGCACTCTAAACTGCGGTCCGCCTTGGTCAAAGACGACTGTAAGCACCTCTGTTATAATAACCACGCTGGTAAGGATGCTCGTTAACCGATACGCTCGTGCAACCTCTTCTTTCAAAACATTATTATGATAAATAAGTCCAATAAGTATACTGAGTAGTGTTATATTGAGTATTGCATTGCTAATAAACTGCATAGAAATAGTCATTTTATTTTATCCCCTATTCATCTATTTCTCTTTTAGTATATGCGTTGCATTTTGAATGCTCTCCTTGGCGCATAATAAAAACTTCCAATGATGTCAACGTATGTTTATACATCATTGGAAGTTTTTGTTTTAGTCTTCTACATTATCACAGTTGTGGTAGATTTCTTGCACATCATCATCGTTTTCCAGAAGATCCATCATTTTTTCCCATGCTTTGATATTTGTATCATCAAGGCTGGCACTTGTCTGAGGAATCATGGTCACTTCTGAAGATGCCATTTCAATCCCTGCTTCTTCGATGGCTTTACATACATCACCAAAAGCTTCTGGTGTCGTAAGTACAGTGTAGCCTTCTTCTTCTGCTTCGAAATCATCTGCACCTGCTTCAATGGCAAGCATCATCAGTTCATCTTCATCCATGTCTGTTGCTTCACGTTCGATAACGATTTGGCCTTTTTTATCAAACATAAACCCTACACAACCTGAAGTACCCATATTCCCATTTCCTTTTGAGAATGCTGCACGTACGTTAGCTGCTGTACGATTTTTATTATCTGTTAAGGTATCTACGATGACAGCGATTCCATTTGGACCATAGCCTTCGTAAGTGATGTATTCATAACTTACACCGTCAGCATCGCCAGCTGCTTTTTTGATACTTCTTTGAATCGTATCATTTGGCATATTATTTGACTTTGCTTTACGAATAATGTCATTTAATTTGTTGTTAAGTGTTGGGTCTGCCCCACCTTCTTTAACAGCTACTGCAATCTCTCTACCCATCTTGGTAAATATTCTACCTTTTTGTGCATCGTTCTTTGCTTTTTTATGTTTAATATTGGCAAACTTTGAATGTCCTGACATAATCAGAATCCTCCTTATATATGTTCATATTCTCGTATAATCCTTCTTATTTTACCATAGTCAATGGATTTTAGGCAACTAGTGTAATGGCCTTGCGATCAAACAGTGTTCCCCTTCTTGGATCGATACTTCAGCATTGGTCTTATCAATAAGCCACTGTGTAAAGTTCTCTTCATCTTCCACAAGCACTTCTACCACGAAAGTAACCACTTCTAAGTAACGGGTCTCTCGGATGACATAGTTCTTCTCATTGAGTAAGTACTGTACTTTCCCTGAAAGAGGATAGCTCATCTGTAGCTCAAAAAGACGTATACGTAGCTTTTCTATAAGGCCTGCTTCCATGACACCTTCTTTTGCTGCACGTCCATACGCACGCACAAGGCCACCTGTACCTAGAAGCGTCCCTCCGAAATAGCGGGTCACAATAATTAATGTATTTTTGATATCTTGACCTTTGAGTACATCTAATATAGGCTTACCGGCTGTTCCTTGGGGTTCACCGTCATCACTAAAACGCTGAATTTCATTGCGCTCACCTATCTGATAGGCATAACAATTATGAGTAGCATCCCAATGCTTCTTACGTATTTCATTAAGGTACATATCCGCTTCTTCTTGTGATTCAATCACATAAACATAAGCGATAAAACGTGATTTCTTTTCTATGATTTCAATGGTTGCATCACCATTGATTGTTACATATCTCTCTAACATAAACACCACCTGTTGTAAAGTCTCTGTATGCTTATTTTAGCATATACCAACCAAAAACACACTAAAAAACAGCCCGAAGGCTGTTATTGTACAAAATCATCGATGACTTCATCCAGTGTCATCCCTGTCACAATCCCACGATAGATGACTTTGCCTAGGGTTTGTGCTTCATTTTTACTTTCTGTAAAAAACGTTTGGTGACACTTGATAGTGTCTTTATGGTCTTCCTCTACAGCTACGCCGTAAAAACAATCTTTTTGAATGCTATAATAACGAATAGACATCTCATCTATCCATTGCTCACCTATGAATACTTTTTCCATTACCATTCTTATTCCCCCTACACTTTCACACATTTTGCTTTATGTTTTAATTATACTTATTTTTCTAAAAATTAAAACATAAAAATATCGCATTTTCTTTGCGTTTTAGGGTATTTTCGACACGAATAGGAAATAACTGGTTTTTATAGGAATGGATAAGCACTTTTTAACTTTTAACTTGTCAAATAATGCGATATCTTTTTAGGATTCGACCTGGTAATTTTGGATTTTATACATTTTATCACGATGCATGTAGCCCTTGATACTGGTTCCTTCATCTAAATAATCCTCTTCTAGACGCTCACCTTGTGCATGACAATACGCCACAAGCTCTGCTTGAGCATAAGGAATCACTACATGGAAGGCTTTCATTTCTTCATAAAGAATGCTTTCAATTTGATCAAGTAATACTTCTAGATTTTCACCTGTGCCTGCTGAAATGCTGACTGCATGGGTCGCTTTCTCATCTTGAATGAAGTTATCCGTTACTTTATCGATTTTATTGTAAACTGTAATCATCGCTATGTCTTTGATGCCTAGCTTATCTAAGGTTTCATAAACGACTTCTTGGTGTGTGGCTAAATGCTCTGAACTGGCATCCATCACATGGAGAATAATATCTGCATACTTTGCTTCTTCAAGTGTGGAATAAAAGGCTTTAATCAAATGATGAGGCAGTTTACGGATAAAGCCTACTGTATCTGTCACCATGATTTCTGTACCACTTGGTAAAGTCACCGCGCGGGTAGTCGGATCAAGTGTGGCAAAAAGCTGATCTTGAGCATAAATATCACTACCACTTAATGCATTGAGCAATGTAGACTTACCAGCATTGGTATACCCAACAATGGCAACCACTGGTGAGCTATTTTTCTGGCGACGTGTACGCAGTAAATGGCGATGCTTTTCGACTTCTTTAATCTCGCTTTCTAACTGCTCCATACGTGCACGAATATGACGTTTATCAAGTTCTAGTTTCTTTTCACCTGGTCCACGGCTACCAATCCCACCTTGACGTGAAAGCATCACCCCAAAGCCTGTAAGACGTGAATTTTGATAGCGTAATTGTGCGATCTCTACTTGTAGCTTACCTTCCCTTGACCTTGCACGTTGTGCGAAAATATCAAGGATTACCATGGTACGGTCCATAACCTTCGTATTTAATGCTTCAGTTAAGTTACGCATCTGCACAGGTGATAACTCATCATCACATACAACGCCTGTTGCACCATAAGCTTCTATGGCAAGACGTAATTCCTCTACTTTTCCTGTCCCTATGTAGTAGCCAGGATTAATGCTGTCCACACGTTGTAAAAACTTATTTATTGTAAGCGCACCTGCTGTTTTTACTAATTCTTCCAATTCCTCAAGGCTTTCTAAAGCCTCTTCTTCGTTATCTCTCTTTTTTTGTGCGGCAAATAAGATAAAGCGCTCTTCTTGCTTGTTTAATTCTTCCATAGTATTCCTTCCTCATTTTGTCTTATGACAGTGTTCATTACTATATTATACCAAAAACCTACATTCTAGTCATGAATTTCTGCTTTTAAAAAAAGAGTTTCCCCAGAAAAGGAGAAACTCTTAGTACTTATACTCTAAAAAGAAGTTCGCTATAAGTTGGAATTGGCCAAATTTTTTCATCCACAATCGTTTCTAGGATATCTGCTGTATGACGTAGTTTTTCCATTGCTGGAATCACTGTATCTTTAAATGCTGTGGCTTTTTGAAGGCCTTCTTGGATGGCTACAGCTTGCTCTAGCGCTGATTCAAGGGCATCACAATCATACTTTAAGTTATTGACATTTTGAGTTAATTCATCTAAAAGTTCTGATTGTGCATCTACTTTAAAGCGTCCAAGGGCATTAAGTACACTTACATTTTGTGCAACTTGAGTTGTATAGTTAATAACTGCAGGCATAATCTGTGTTTTTACCATACTAAGCATTGTTTTTGCTTCAATATTAATAGTCTTATAGTACTCTTCAATCATAATTTCATAGCGTGCACGAAGTTCTGTCTCATTGTACACTTTCATTTTTCCGAAAAGTTCGATAGACTTATCAGAAATCAGGGATGGAATAACATCCACTGTTGATGGGAAGTTTGGTAGCTCTCTGCGTGCTGCTTCTTCTACCCACTCTTCTGAATACCCATTACCATTGAAAAGGATACGTCCATGGTCGCGTAATGCACGACGTACAATTTGTCTTACAGCTTTTTCAGTGTTTTCTGCACCTTCAAGTACATTCGCAAATTCATTCAGTGCATCTGCTACGACTGTATTAATGACAACATTGGCTTCTGATACACATCCTGAAGAAGGGAACATTCTAAACTCAAATTTATTACCTGTAAATGCAAATGGTGATGTACGGTTACGGTCTGTCACTTCTTTTTTAAGTTTTGGTAATGTCGCAACGCCCATTTCCATCATTTCTTTCGCCATATCACCTGTTTCTTCACCTTGTCCGATATGGTATAAAAGGTCTGTAAGATGATCGCCTAAGAAAATAGAGATAATCGCTGGAGGTGCTTCATTTGCCCCTAAACGATGGTCATTGCCTGCTGTTGCTGCTGATAAGCGAATGAGGTCAGCATGTGTGTCGATCGCTTTCATCACTGCTGCTACAAACACAAGGAATGAGAAATTATCTTGTGGATGCTTCCCAGGCGAAAAAATATTCTTCCCTGTATCTGTCACAAGTGACCAGTTGTCATGCTTTCCTGAACCATTTACTCCGCGGAATGGCTTTTCATGAAGAAGACATGCAAGGTCATGGCGGTTCGCTACTTTTTGTAGCACTTCCATCACCAATTGGTTTTGGTCTGAAGCCACGTTGGCTGTTGCAAAGATAGGTGCAAGTTCGTGTTGCGCTGGTGCTACCTCATTATGCTTTGTCTTAGATGGTACACCTAACTTCCAAAGTTCAATATCAATTTCGCGCATGAACTTACCGATTTTTTCTTTAATGCTTCCATAGTAATGGTCTTCCATTTCTTGCCCTTTAGGTGGCATCGCACCAAACAGTGTACGTCCTGTGAAGATAAGGTCTTTACGTAATTGGTATTGTCTCTTATCCACAAGGAAGTATTCTTGTTCCGCACCAATAGTTGTGATGACTTTTTGCACCGCTGTATCACCTAAAGCACGTAACACACGTAGTGATGCTTCTTCGATGACTTCCATCGAACGTAAAAGTGGGGTCTTTTTATCTAAGGCTTCCCCTGAGTGTGAGTAAAATGCTGTTGGAATACAAAGTGCCACACCACTAATGTCTTCCTTTAAGAATGCTGGCGATGTACAATCCCATACTGTATACCCTCTCGCTTCGAAGGTTTGTCTAAGTCCGCCTGATGGGAATGATGAACCATCTGCCTCTCCTTTGATCAGCTCTTTACCTGAAAATTCCATAATCACACGACCATCTGATGTTGGTGATAAGAACGAGTCGTGCTTTTCTGCTGTACGTCCATTCATTGGTTGGAACCAATGGGTAAAATGAGTCGCTCCATGTTCAATCGCCCAATCTTTCATGGCATTGGCTACAACTTCTGCTACAGTCGGGTCTAATGCTAAACCTTCATCAATTGTTTTATGTAACTGCTTATAGGTAGCTTTTGGTAAGCGCTCACGCATTACCTTATCGTCAAATACATTTTTACCGAATAACTCTGATAGTTTTATTACTTCCATAAGTGGTACCCTCCGTCATTTTACATTATTTTCCATTGTCAGTTTATCTAAAAAGGCGTTCCCTTTTGGGAGAACGCCTTTTTTACCTACCAATCTTTACCTCATTAATATAGCATGCGACAAAGCTTATTGACAACTCTAAAAAATAGATTAAATTTAAAATCAAACTTACAGGTCCCTTGTGCAATATGCTACGGAGTGATCGTCGCGCCGCCGAGATCACCTAGTTCTTCTTCCAGATCACCTGGTGCTACATCCAATACGCTCTCTGGTAAGACATTCACATAACTTGGTGGAACTTTCCCTGAAATCATCTTATCGATCAATACAACTCGCCGATTAACAACTATTTGATCTGAAAACAAGGGGACGACCACTTGGATCGTTGCTTGTATATCTAACCATACCGTATGATTCACCTGATTAATCCCAGTGGCACGAATGTTATTATCATAATCAATCTTAACTGTACCTACCGGTAAGACTTTCACTTCTATGTCTGGCCCTAAATTGGCAAAGATATGACTTCCCGTTAAGTTACCGAGTGGAATCTTAAAGGCTACCTCGCCTAAATTTTCTAAAGCTGTATTAGCCTTGTCTACCATATCTGCACACAAAGTATTGATAAGAATGGCATTCACATTCCATGATACCAATTCCCCTTGATCATTGTAATCATAACTAAGCATATCTTGCTCGGTGGCCTGGATCTCTTTCAGTGATTGGCTTACAGCCTCATTAATCGCCTTAGTCGCTGCCGTAGTGCCCTGAAGTTTTGCCATTGCCATAACCGTTGGCATCACTTCTCGGTCTAATTGGATATAAATAAGGGAAAAGATGGCAATAATAATAAGCATGGCAAAAACGCCTTGCACTTTATGATAATGTAATCGCCTCGTATACTGCATTTTAGGTTTTGGTGTGGGGCGATAGCGGTATTTATAGCGTCTAAACAAAAAGCCTCCCTTGAACATATAAGTCCTCCTTCGCAAACCTCTTAAACTACTATATTCAGGAAGGGCTTGTACACATGACAAGCTTTAAAGTCTATTTGCCACTTTTTTATAAATTAAATCTTCATAGAAGGCATATGCCTGTTTATAACTTGGAAAATCAAAGAAGTATTTACCTTCTTTTAAATGAAGTAAGACCCGAATACGCCACCATTTTGTTTGGATACGTACTTTTTCAAAATGACGATAATCAATATTTTCAGTACTATTTTTTTGTTTGATACGTAAAAGGTTATCAGTTAATAAAATCTTTGACTTACGATGATTTATCTTACATTTATAATGATGGTGTAAACTTGGTTTATGGTTGTATTTTTCTTTTAATGCTTGTAGCCATTTTTTAAACATATAATCACTCCTTTGTCGACACTTCTTTCATTATTATAATAAGCAAAAAACCTTTTATATATGCAAAACAGTATATCTTTGATATAATACACAATGAGGAGGATGAAGCCTATGAATTATTCAAAGGATTCGCGAAAAAAAGCAAACGAATCAACTGACGCAACACAAACTAAAAAGAAAAAGTCCAAAAAGAAAGCAAAAGTTTCTATATTACGTGTTTTTCTTATTTTAATGATTATTAGCATTTTTGCAGTAGCAGGGGCAGGCCTTGGCATCTTTTTAGGCATTATCAAAAGTGCTCCAGATATTACAACCCTTGAATTAAAGCCAACTACTGACTTTACGTCTTTTGTCTATGATCAGAACGGCCAAGAAATCGATCGTTTATCTAGTGGTGAAAACCGCATTTACGTTACATTAGATGAGATTCCTAAGCATTTCCAAGAAGCTGTCATCGCTATTGAAGATGAACGTTTTATGGAGCATCATGGAATTGATATCCGCGGTATTTTCCGTGCTTTAATGGCTAACTTAAAGAGTGGTGATCTTGATCAAGGTGCAAGTACCATTACACAACAGCTTATTAAAAACAACGTCTTAACACCTGATAAGACCATTACACGTAAAGTACAAGAACAATACTTAGCACTTCAATTTGAGAAAGTCTACTCTAAAGAACTTATCCTTGAGTATTATCTCAATACCATCCATCTAGGTGATGGTGAATACGGTGTACAAGCTGCAGCAAACTACTACTTCAACAAAGATGCTTCCGAGCTTACTTTAGCTGAAAGTGCAGTACTTGCTTCGATACCAAAAGCTACTACCAAATTCAATCCGAAGCGTAATCCTGAGACCAACTGGGAACGCGCTCAGTTAGTGCTTGATAAGATGGAAAAGCTTAACTTCATTACTGCTGAAGAGAAAGCTGTGGCCTTAGCTGAAAATCCTTATGAAAACATTGCTGAGATTCACAAAAATCTTGATGCAGACTCAAAACATAGCTACTTTGTGGATGCTGTAACAGAGCAAGTACTTAAAGACTTACAAACCGAACTTGGTCTTACAAAAGTCCAAGCAAACAATATGATTTATGGTGGCGGTCTTCAAATCTATACCACCCTCGATCAAGAAATCCAAAAGATTGTGGATACACACATGGCAAATCCAGACCTTTTCCCTACCCACATCGAATACGTCATTGACTACGCTACAAGTATTCGTAAACCAGACGGAACCGAAGTCCATCGTGGTGGCGGTAAGACTGTCCTAAAATCTGATAATGAAGAAGAGCTCCAGAAATTCAAAGATGCTCAACTTAAAGAATGGGGCTTTGAGGAAGGTGATACTACCTTTAACGAAGTGATTCACGTCATACCACAAACCCAAGCAGCCTTTATTATTAGTGATCAGTACACAGGTCATATCAAAGCGCTTTCTGGTGGTCGTGGTGAAAAATTTCTTGACCGTGCATTCAACCGTGCAACCCAAGCCATGCGTCAGCCAGGCTCTACTTTTAAGGTTTTAGCATCCTATGCTGCTGCCTTAGATACAGGTGTTTTATCTCCTGGTTCAGTCATTGTGGATGAACCTTATACCGTTGATAAGTATACACCTAAGAACTGGTATACCACTGGTTATCGTGGGCCTTCTACTGTACGTCAAGGGATTTATGATTCCATGAATATCGTCGCAGTAAAAGCCCTTGAAAAGGTCGGTTTAAATACTGCTTACGACTATCTCTTAAACTTTGGTTTTACAACCCTTACAGAGACAGGCGATAAGTATTACCCACTTACTTTAGGTGGTCTTTCTAAAGGGGTCACACCTCTAGAACTTAATGCTGCTTATGCAACCATTGCCAACTTAGGGACTTATGTGGAACCTATCCTCTATACCAAAGTTATGGATATGGACGGTAATGTGCTTCTTGATAATTCAGTACCTGAAACACGTACTGTCATCAAGGAATCTACGGCTTCTATGCTTACAGATATGATGGAAGATACGATCCAACGTGGTACAGCTGGTACCGTTAAGAGCACTTTCTATAATCCAACCAAGATGCCTATAGCTGGTAAGACGGGTACAACAAGTGATAACAAAGACTTCTTGTTTGCGGGTTACACCCCTTACTACACTGCTACTGTTTGGATGGGTTACGATACACCTCAGCCATTTAACATCGGCAAACCTCAGCGTCACCAACTACTCTGGGGAACCATTATGAAAGATGTTCATGAAGCAAAAGAAATAAAGCAATTTGAAAAAGTAACGACTGGTTATACCAAGACAACGATTTGTGCGGATTCTGGTAAGCTTCCTACAGACCTTTGTCGACTTGATCCAAATCATGTGATTGTGAGTGATTACTTCAACAAGAACCACACACCAAATGATTATTGTGATGTCCATGCTGAAGTAAAAGTTTGTACTGTATCTGGCAAAATCGCTACTGAGTTCTGCCCATCTGAGTCAGTACAATCTCAAGTAAGCACTCGTCCTTCTAATGGGGACTCTGCTGTTGATGCATCTGACTTATGTGATGTGCATACAGCTACACCACTTCCTCCTGAAGGTGGTGGCATCGGCTGGCCTGAATGGCCTGACTGGATGTTACCAGGTGGTAATCAAGGAGGCAACAACTCAAATGGCGATACAGGTATAACGACACCTACACCAGAAACACCTGTCGTACCTGAAACACCAGATGAAATTGCACCACCTACGCCAGTACCACCTACACCATCACCTGATGAAGATAACGGCTTTTATATTCCACAAGGCTAATAAAAAGAACCATCTACAGCGGAATCCCGCTAGCAGATGGTTCTTTTTTATGTGTTAAGCCCCAAGATAAGCTTTCTTTACTTCTTCATTATTAAGTAGTTCTTTCCCTGCACCTTCTAGTACGACTTTTCCTGTTTCTAGTACATAGGCACGATTGGCAATCTGGAGTGCTTGATTGGCGTTTTGTTCAACTAAAAGTACTGTCGTCCCCGCTGCATTGATCTCACGTATAATACTAAAGATTTCTTGTACAAGGATGGGTGCAAGCCCCATAGATGGTTCATCCATAAGGACGATTTCTGGTCTTGACATAAGTGCTCTGGCGATAGCAAGCATTTGCTGCTCGCCTCCACTCATGGTCCCTGCTAATTGTCTACGTCTTTCTTTAAGTCGTGGAAAACGCGCATACATTTTCTCGATATCTTCTTGTATTTGCTTTTTGTCATTCACGATATACGCACCTAATTGTAAGTTCTCTTCCACACTCATCTTCGCAAACACACGACGCCCTTCCGGAACGTGTGCCATCTTACGCTTAAGAATGGTATGTGCTTCACACTTAGCGATGTCCTCATCATTAAGTCGTATGCTTCCAGTCTTTGGTTTGACAAGACCTGAGACAGTATTTAGAATAGACGTCTTCCCTGCTCCATTGGCACCTATTAAAGTAACGATCTCTCCTTTTGCCACTTCAAAGTTGATAGCTGAAAGTGCATGGATATTGTCATAATACACATTTAAGTTTTCTACTTTTAACATCAAATTCACCTCTATTCATTCCCAAGATAAGCGTTGATTACTTTTTCATTATTTTGAATCTCTGCTGGTGTGCCTTCTGCAATAACCACGCCATAATCAATAACCACAAGTCTTTCACATATAGCCATAACTAAGTTCATATCATGCTCGATAAGTAAAATGGCAATGCCAAACTTATCTCGGATAAGCTTGATGGTATGCATGAGTTCTTTTGTCTCATTAGGATTCATCCCCGCAGCTGGTTCATCGAGTAACAGGAGTTTTGGCTTGCCTGCTAAAGCACGTGCAATCTCTAATTTTCTTTGTTTCCCATAAGGAAGGTTCTTACTTAATTCATGAGCTGCATCTTGCAGTTCAAAGATTTCTAGTAACTTCATCGCTTCTTCTTCTAACCATGCTTCTTGCTTTTTATAGCTTGGTAAGCCTAAAACACCTGCTACACTGCTATAAGAAAGGCGATTGTTAAAGGCTACTTTAACATTGTCCAGTACGGTCATTTCTTTAAAAAGTCGGATATTTTGAAACGTACGTGTAATACCGCCTTTAACAATTTGATAGGTTTTTAAACGGTCGATACGTTTGTCGTCAAAGCTGATACTGCCTTCGGTTGGTGTATAAACACCTGTTAAAAGGTTGAACACCGTGGTCTTTCCTGCTCCATTCGGGCCAATAAGTCCTACAAGTTCGCCTTCTTCTATATGCATGGTCAATTCAGATACAGGTTTTATCCCTCCAAAGCTGACACTTATGCGACATACATCTAATAAAGCCATTTTATTGTCCCTCCTTTACTGAAGCCTCTTCTGTTTGAACAGCTGTCTTTTGCATCTTTTGTTGAATCTTTTGCCAGATGCTTTTAAAGGTGATGCCTTTTGCCTTACATACCATCATCATGATAAGGATCATGGAGTACACAAGCATACGATACTCTGCAAATCCACGTAAAGCTTCATTAAGAACGCCTAATACGATGGCTGCAATCATTGTACCAAATAAGTTCCCCATGCCTCCAAGTACAACGATAATGAGGTACTCAATAGAATTTAAAAAGCCGAAACTTTGAGGATTTAATACTTGGTAATAATGTGCGTATAAGCCCCCTGCAATCCCTGCAAAGAAAGCCGCAACTGCAAAGGCAAAGGTTTTAAAATAAAAAGTAGATAACCCTGCACACTCTGCTGCAATCTCATTTTCACGAATAGCGATAATACTACGTCCATGTCTCGTTTGTAGCAGACGATAAATAAGGACAATAATCACTGCCGTTACAAAAAAGGTAATGGTAAAACTACTGTAACCATGTATACCTGATAAACCTTTCGCCCCATTAGTAATCTTTAAATTATTAAGGACGATACGGATGATTTCTCCAAAGCCTAAAGTGATGATCCCTAGGTAATCTCCTTTTAAACGAAGGGCTGGAATACCAATGAGAATCCCTACAAGTGAAGCCAAGATTCCCCCTGCAAGTAAAGCAATGGGGAATTCTACATAAATAGGTAAGTCTAAATTTAATGTAATGATAGCTGATGTATAAGCACCTACTGCCATAAAGCCTGCATGGCCTAATACCAATTCACCTAAGTATCCTGTTACAAGAGCTAATGAGACAGCCATAATCACATTAATAAGTATGGATACGATGATACCACTTACATAGTAACTAATGATATCCAGTGCCATCCCTACTGCTAGAAAGAGATACGCTCCTAAAATCCCACATAGAAAGAGCATGATTTTATTTGATTTAAACGCTGGTTTTTTCATTCTTACACCTTCTCTCTTACATTTTTACCAAGGATACCCGCTGGTTTTAATAAAAGGACTAGGATAAGAATACAGAATAAAAGGGCATCTGCCCATAATGATGCATCCGACCAAAAGAGTGATAAGAAGCCTTTTGCTAAACTTTCGATAAGTCCTAGAAGGAAGCCACCAAGCATCGCTCCTGGTATAATACCTATTCCACCTAGTACCGCTGCGATAAAAGCCTTAAGTCCTGGCATAACCCCCATCAGTGGTCTGATTTGTGGGTAAGCCATGGCAAATAAAATCCCGCCCATAGCCCCTAGTGCAGAACCAATAGCAAATGCAATGGAAATGGTTCGATTAACGGATATCCCCATAAGTGATGCTGCATGTGCATCCTCTGAAGAAGCACGCATCGCTTTACCAAGCTTTGTATGCTTAATGAAAAGCGTAAGTGCTAACATCAGTACTAAGGATAAACCTAAAGAAAGTAACATCATCTGACTGATTTGTATCTCGCCTAATTGAATAGGTGGTAAAGAAAGGGTTGGGAATGGTTTTGAGCTTGCGCCAAAAAGAATGGTGAAAAGTGTTTCTAAGAAGAAGCTTACACCAATAGCTGTAATAAGCGCCCACATACGTGGTGCTTTACGAAGCGGCTTATAAGCAATCTTTTCAATACTCATCCCTATAGCTGCACAAGCAACCATTGAAATAATAATGGCTATCACGAGAGGAAGTTTACATATTGCTACAAGGAAAAATGCAATATATGCCCCTACCATCATAATGTCCCCATGGGCAAAGTTAATAAGTTTTACGATACCATATACCATGGTGTACCCTAAGGCAATTAAAGCATAAATACTACCGATATGTAAGCCGTTAATCACTTGCTGAATAAATAATGTGCCGTAATCCATAACATCCACCTTTCGTAGTCTATTTGACATAAATTTTGATAAAGCTCAAAATTTATCGGAAGAAGCTCTTCCGATAAATAGTGTGATTATTGTTCTGCACCTACTCTGGTGTAGAATGTGTTTTTACCATCTTTGATTGTGATGATACAAGCTGCTTTCTTTGGATTTCTAAATTCATCGAAAGTTAAGTCCCCTGTTACACAAGAAAGATCTGTATTTTTCATTGCTGCTACAATTTTTGCTTCATCTGTTGAATCTGCTGTTTTAATCGCTTCGATCATAACACGTGCTGCATCATAACCAAGTGCTGCAAAAGCATTTGGTGCTGAACCGTATTTAGCTGTATAGCTTGCGATGAAGTCTTGAACGATTGCTGACTCATTATCTGGTGAGTAATGGTTAACAAAGTAGCTACCTTCTACCACTTCTGGGTTATCTGTTACTTTCTCTGTTACGCCATCCCAGCCATCGCCACCAAGAAGTGGTGCTGTGATACCAATCTCACGTGCTTGTGTCGCGATGATTGCGATTGTTTCATAATAATCTGGGATAATGATGATATCTGGATTAGCTGTCTTTACATTTGCAAGGATTGGCTTGAAATCCACATCATTTTTACCGTAGTTAACTGTTGTTGCCACTTTTCCGCCTGCTGCTTCAAATGTACTTGCGAATACTTCTGCAATACCTGTAGAATAATCTGATTCAGAGTTTACCATGATCGCTGCTGTCTTTGCTTTTAAATCACCAGCTGCAAATTGTGCAAGGATTTCACCTTGGTCTGGATCGATGAAACATGCTCTAAAGATATGCTCCCCTACTTCTGTAATACTTTTTGTTGTACCTGTAGGTGTAATCATTGGAATCTTTCTTTCCTCTGCGATGTTTGCAATGGTTTCAGTTGTACTACTAATATCAGAACCGATAAATGCAACAATCTTATCTTTGTCTACGAGCTTCTTAAAAGCATTGGTCGCATCCACTTGACTGCTCTTATTGTCTTCTAAGATCATTGCGATTTGCTTTCCGAGTACACCACCTTGTGCATTGTACTCATCAATAGCAAGTTGGGCACCATTGCTGGCTGCCTTTCCATACTGTGCTGCTCCTGCTGTAAGGTCGAAGCTCGCACCTATTTTGATCGTATCACTTTCTTCTGTCTTGCTACATCCAGCCAATGACATTGTCCCCATTGCTATAGCCATTCCTATAGCAAACATTTTTTTCATTTTCATATCTATCCCTCCATATATAAAATCTAATATTGAAATTATAATAAATATTTCTTTCATTTTCAAGAATTATTTATTTGTAATTCGTTGATTTAATAGGTTTTTAGCTAATAAATAGTATGTAAAATGATTTTTGTTATTAAGTTAAAAATCATTTCATCACGAAGGTGTTTTCTTTTTATGTTAACCTTGATTTTTTTGGCTACGCATTTTACATGATTTCTGCTACAATAGTTTATAACTGAAAGGATGTGAAACCTTGATTTATCAATCACTACCTGTGCATTCGCTCTTTCACCCCACCCTTACTGAGGGATGGTTTATTGATATCGAAACAACAGGATTATGTAAACATACTCATTCCGTTTTGATGGTGGGTATTTTAGAAAAAAAAGAAGAAAAATTTTTTTATCATTTTTGGTTGTTAGAGGATTTATGTGAAGAAACAACCCTCCTTAAAGAGGTGATGACCTTCCTTCGTGACTGCCCCAAACTCTATACTTACGGTGGCTCTACTTTCGACTTAAGCTTTCTTGAAGCACGCTGTTCACTTTTGCAAGTCCCTCTTCACAGCCATCTCTTTTTTGAACACGTAGACCTAAAGAAACTACCCCTTATGCGCTATCTTTTAAAAGAAATGTCCTTAAACCGCCAAACGCTAGAGCATCTCATTCATTTCAATCGGAGTATCACGACTAAGGGAAAAGATCTGGTACGCATTATCTTACTGTATGTACAAACAAAGGAAATGACGTATCAAACACTTATCAAATCCCATAACCTCGATGAGCTCCTAAGCCTTGTGGCTTTATGTCACTTCTATAGTTTTCTTAATGCCCTTACGGCTGAGACATGCACCGCATTTTTATGTGAACGCAACGTTGTCCACTGCACGTGTGTACCTTCTCTTACATTTCCCGTTGATTTACAGGTACAGCTAGCTGATTTCACTTTGGATTATGTCGCCTCTAGCCTTACATTAAGCCTTACATTACCTGCACGTCAGCAGACCCTTAAGCAGTTTCTTCCTTATAAAGATTATTATGCCGTCAATGGCCAGCTCATTCATAAATCCTTGGCACAGTGTATTCCTGCCACCTTCAAACGTAAGGCTACTAAGGAAAATGCTTTTCTCACCAAAGAAGATGTGTTTATTTTTTCCACTGCCTCAGATGCACTTTGGCAAGATGAGGTGGGTAAACCCCATTGTCTTTATGACCCTACTACTTATACAAAAGACACTTTTTTTGCTACATTAGGCAAAATAATAACCCGTGGACGTTTTTAACAAACGTTCACGGGTTATTGTTTTGGCTTATTGTTTTTGATAGAAAAATACACGACAAGGTGCTAAACCGTATTTCTGTGCACCAATGATCTGCTCTGTACTTCCGACGAATAAAACACCTTCACTAGTAAGTGCTTCACTAAACTTTGTGTAGATAGTATTTTTCGCTTCTTCAGTAAAGTATATAAGTACATTACGGCATACGATCAAATCGATATTTTGAGGATAAGGGTCTTTAAGAAGGTTGTGCTCTTTAAAGGTCACACATCTCTTGATTTCCTCACTCACTTCATAAATGGTATCTTTTTTATTGAAATACTTGGTCTTAAATGCCTCTGGTACATTTTCAATGTATTTATCGATATACTGCCCTTTTTTCGCACGGGCTAAAATCTCTTTATCGATATCCGTAGCCAGTACTTGAATCTGACTAAGTGGCATGAATTTGGATAAAAGCATAACTAAAGAATAGGGTTCATCACCTGTTGAACATGCCGCACTCCACACTTTGATGGATCGCTTCTTTTTAAGCAAGGTCGGAATAATCTCTTGTTCTAAAGTCTGCCACTGTATTGGATTTCTAAAAAACTCGGATACATTGATGGTCAGATAATTCATAAACTCTTCGTAGCAATCTTTGTCTTTTTTGATAAGATCGATAAAATCACTATATCCTTGACATTGTTGCTTACGAATCATCGCGTCGATACGACGCTTCATTTGATTTTCTTTATACGCGCTTAAATCAATGGCTGATAACTTAAAAAACACTTCTTTAAATTGTGTATAATCCATAAAGCTCCCCCCTTAAAGTCTAGCGTTCTTACTGAGCTATTTGCACTACTTTCTCTATGACCTTCTCTATGATATCTTGTGGTGTTGAAGCACCTGCTGTAATACCAATTTTAGAAGCACCTGCTACCATTTCCACCCTTAATGCTTCATCATCTAGGATACAGGCAGTCTGTGCACAGTGGTTTTTACAAATCTCATAAAGCTTCTGTGTATTGGAACTAAAGGCACTTCCAATAACAATCATCGCATCCACTTCTTTTGCGATGGCCTGTGCTTCTTCTTGGCGTTCTTTGGTCGCACTACAAATAGTAGGAATATAAGTGATCTGATAGTCTTCCTCTTCTAAGAAAGTCACCACTTTTTCTACGACTTCTTTTTTATAGGTCGTTTGCGATACAATTAAATATTGCTGATCCTTTGGCAATGCTTGTGTGATTAAGTCTTCTTTGTCTTTGACAATAAAACACTTATCTTGTGCCCAACCGTTAATCCCTATAATCTCAGGGTGGTTAGCATCACCGATTACGATAATGCCATAACCTTTCTCATCATAGCTTTTCACAAGTTTATGGATCTTTCTCACATAAGGACACGTCGCATCTATAAGTTGGATGCCTTTGGTTTTTGCTTGATCATAAACCGTACGTGGTACTCCATGTGCACGAATAATAAGTGTATCGATGGCTTTGTCATCTATTGACTCAATAGACACAATGCCTTTTGTTGCTAAACGTTCAATAATAGAATCATTATGAATAATAGGACCTAACGTATAAGTTTGTTTTGTCACATCTGTGTCAAAAGCTAAATTCACTGCACGCTTCACCCCAAAGCAAAACCCCGCTGTCTGCGCTACGATGATTTCTGGCTTATTCATGATTCTCCTTCTTTCTTATGAACATCTCTATGTTGGCAATGACTTCTTCGATTGATTGTGTGGTACTATCGATACATACTGCATCGTCTGCTTGCTTAAGCGGTGATACTGCTCGGTTTGAGTCTTGGTAATCACGCTCTTCTATTTCTTTTAGCAATGCATCAAAATCTGCCTTTATCCCTTTTTCTTGGTATTCTAAATGACGGCGCTTTGCACGTTCATAAGCCGATGCTGTAAGAAAGACTTTCACAGTCGCATCTGGAAGCACGACTGTACCGATATCTCTTCCATCCATCACCACTGATTGACGCTTCGCAAGGCTTCGCTGCATCTCTACTAAAGCTTCTCTGACACTTTTATAGGTAGCTACCTTTGAAGCCGCTGTCGCTACTTCTTGCGTACGAATAGCCGTACTTACATCTTCACCATTGAGTGCGATAGACTGTGTCCCATCTTTGTATGTGATATCTATTTGAATAGCAGCTAACTTTTCTTCCACTGCTTGTTCATCATTATAATCGATGCCTTGTTGCATACAGTAGTAGCCTACTGAACGATACATGGCTCCTGTATCAATATAGATACATTGAAGTTTTTTAGCTAATTGTTTTGCAATGGTACTTTTTCCAGCGCCTGCTGGCCCATCGATGGCTATTGAAAATTGTTTCATAAATGTCTCCCTTTATGACTTATTTAATCTTTCTATCTTTAGTCATATTTTTCTTTTTTGGTTCCGTTGGCTTCTGATGAGCCGTTATTTTGCTCTCTTGTATCATCATAAACTTCATATTCCATCCAGATGTTTTCGAGATGCTCTAAATTAGATGAAATTTCATAACGTTTCTTTAAGCTGATGGCTACAATAAGTGCATTGATAATGCTTAATGGTGCCACAAGTGAATCAACGAAAGAAACCATTTCACTTCTACCAATTAAAGTATGATGTGCATACTGTGCAATCGGTGAAATGTAGCTATCTGTAATGGCAACAACTGTTGCTTTCTGAGCACGTGCAAATTCAAGTGCTTTTAAGATGCGCTTTGAATAACGTGGGAAGCTAATCCCTATAATTACATCGTTTTCATCTATACGATGGATAATTTCAAACATCTCACTAATACTATTGGTATTTACCACTTTTACATGTGGAAAAATAATATTAAAGTAAAAACCTAAAAAGCTTGCAAGACCTGCACAGCTTCTGACACCTAAAATATAAATTGTCTTCGCTTCAAGGATTTTATCTACTGTACGATCAAATATTTCTTCATCTATATGTTCAAGGGTATAGCGAATCTTCTCTTCGTCCGTTTCCAAAACACTTCTTAGCACATGATCAGTGTCGATACGATCTGTTGTTACTTCTAATCGTTGCATAGCAGTTAGCTTACTTTTTACTAACTCCTCTAAAGCATCTTGGAATTTTGGATACCCATCATATCCTAACTCATTTGCAAAACGTACAACTGTTGATTCACTGACACCAACAATAGTTCCTAGCTTTGCTGCTGTTAAATATACCGCTTTTTCATAGTGATCTAAAATATAGTTAGCGATAAGCTTTTGCCCTTTACTTAGCTTAGGCATGCTTTTTTTAATACGTTGAATTAAATCATTATTGACCATTATTCGTCCCTTCTCGTTCGTTTATTCATACTATCACATAGTATCATTATATAATATATTTTTTTTTTGACAACGTTATTTTGGAATTTCCCCAAATAAACCCAAATAAAAAGGACATCTTTTTACAGATGCCCTCTTTCTAAACAGTAAATTGTCTTATTATACTGGATAAGCTTTGTTTTCTGTATCTGCCAATGTAAGGTCTACTTTCTTTTGCTGTGCTTCGCGATGTTTGAAAAACTCTGTTGCAACTTGTGGGAATAATGCATAAGACAAGATATCTTCATCTTGTTGTTTATACATAAGCATTTCTTTTTCAAGTGTATGTAGCTCTGGCTTGAGAAGATCTGCTGGACGACAAGTGATGCGTTCTGCATCGCCAATAACAGCTTTAATGACGTCGTCTTGGATTGGTACAGATGTTTGACCATACTCACCACGAACGACTGCTTTTGACTCTTTAGATACCATCTTATAGCGCTCACCTGCAAGTACGTTAAGCACTGCTTGTGTCCCTACAATTTGACTACTTGGTGTTACAAGTGGGATATAACCAAAGTCTGCACGTACACGTGGGATTTCTTTTAATACATCGTAGAACTTATCTTCTGCTTTTTGCTCTTTAAGTTGTGATACAAGGTTTGAAAGCATTCCCCCTGGTACTTGGTAACGAAGTGTATTGATATCTACTGCTAATACCTTTGTATTAAGAAGGCCACTTGCGAGTGCTTCCTCACGCATTGGTCTGAAATATTCTGTCACTTCATTCAGTACTTCTTGGTTGATGCCTGTATCATAAGGTGTCCCTTTGAATGTTTCCACTAAAACTTCTGTTGCAGGCTGAGATGTACCCATCGCAAGTGGTGACATGGCTGTATCGATAATGTCACAGCCTGCCTCTATTGCTTTAAGGTAAGTCATACTTGCCACACCACTTGTATAGTGTGTATGAAGTTGAAGTGGAATGCTTACATTGGTTTTTAATGCACGAATAAGTCTTTCTGCTTCAAATGGTACGAGAAGTCCCGCCATATCTTTGATACAGATTGAGTGTGCACCCATTTCTTCGATTTGCTTTGCAAGTTGGATGTAGTACTCAAGTGTATGGACATCACTTAATGTATAAGAGATGGCAACTTGTGCGTGTCCGCCTTCTTTACGTGTCGCATCTACTGATGTTTGAAGGTTACGCATATCATTAAGTGCATCGAAGATACGGATGATATCAATACCGTTTGCAATACTTTTTTGTACGAAGTATTCTACCACATCATCTGCATAGTGACGGTAGCCTAAGATATTTTGTCCTCTAAAGAGCATTTGAAGTTTTGTATTTTTGATTTCTGCACGGAGTTTACGTAGTCTTTCCCATGGGTCTTCTTTTAAGAAACGAAGACATGCATCGAAAGTTGCACCGCCCCATACTTCCATAGCATAAAAGCCTGCTTTGTCCATTGTCGCTGCAATAGGTAGCATTTCTTCTGTTGTCATACGTGTTGCAAGTAAGGATTGATGTGCATCACGTAGTGTTGTATCCATTATTTTAACTGGTCTTACATTTGTTTCTAGCATAAGTTTAACCTCCCCTTATTAACCGTAAATTGATAGTAATACCCCTGCAGCAATAGCAGAGCCAATAACCCCTGCTACGTTTGGTCCCATTGCATGCATGAGTAAGAAGTTCGTTGGACATTCTTGTTGTCCTACTTTTTGAACAACACGTGCTGCCATTGGTACTGCTGATACCCCAGCTGCTCCAATAAGTGGATTTACTTTTTTACCACTTAAGTGGTACATCACAAGACCAAAGAGAACCCCTGCTGATGTTCCGATAATAAAGGCAAATAAGCCGAGTGCTAAGATGCCTAGTGTTTGACCATTTAAGAATTTTTCTGCACTTGTAGATGCCCCTACTGATAAACCTAGTAAAATAGTAATAATAGACATCATGGCATTGCTTGCTACATCTGCAAGTCTATTGGTTGCAGCGACTTCTTTTAATAAGTTACCAAACATAAGCATCCCTATAAGGGTTCCTGCTGATGGTAAAAGAAGTGATACTGCGATGGTTACGATAATTGGAAAGACAACTTTCTCTACTTTTGATACGGGACGTAATTGCTCCATCTTCACCATACGTTGCTCTTTTGTTGTGAGAAGCTTCATAATCGGTGGTTGAATAACGGGTACAAGGGCCATATAAGAATAAGCCGATACCGCAATGGCACCTAGTAAATCTGGCGCAAGCTTTGTCGCAAGGTAGATCGAGGTAGGACCGTCTGCCCCACCTATAATACCGATTGATGCTGCTTCTGGACCTGTAAAGCCTAAAAGAAGTGCGCCCAAGAATGCTACGAAAATACCAATTTGTGCTGCTGCTCCTAAAAGTAAGCTTTTTGGATTGGCAATAAGTGGACCAAAGTCAGTCATGGCACCTACCCCAATAAAAATCAGTGGTGGGAAAATCCCTAACTCTTTTCCCATTCCTATGTAGTAAAGGAGTCCGCCTGGCTCCATCTTCCCTGTCACCTCATTCATTACACCTGGCGCTGTAATGCCTACACCTGGTAAGTTAACAAGTAACATCCCAAATGCAATAGGTACGAGAAGTAAAGGTTCAAACCCCTTTGCAATGGCTAAGTAAAGTAATCCACACGCAAGTAAAATCATAGCCACATACTTTATATCAAGTTGTGCGAAGCCAGATCCAGCAAAGAAACCTTGAATTGACTCCATAAAGACACTGCCTATATTCATCACTCTGTTCCTCCTTTATAGAGTTAAGTACAGCTATTAGTTAATGGTTACAATAACGTCGTTAGCTTCAACCATTGCGCCTGCAGATACATTTACAGATGCAACTGTGCCTGATGCACTAGCAAATACTTCATTTTCCATTTTCATCGCTTCAAGAACGGCTACTAAGTCACCTTCTTTGATTTGTTGTCCAACGCTTACTTTTACATCTACAATTTTTCCCGGCATTGGTGCTACGACTTTATTTGCCACTGCTGCACTTGGTGCTGCCGCTTGTGCTACTGGTGCTTGTGCCACTGGTGCTACTGCCACTGGTGCTGCTGCTACCGGTCTTGTAGGTGCTGTCTGGAATCCTCCACCTACTTCTTCTACTTCTACCTCATATGTATTACCGTTAACTGTTACTTGAAATTTTCTCATGACCTATGTCCTCCTCTTACATTTCTCTATGATTATGATCTTGTTTG
>JBOGBZ010000107.1:0-5949 GCA_051656485.1 Cellulosilyticaceae bacterium | reverse complement strand
AAAGAACTAGGGTACTTATTTTTCACTGATTATTACAGACAAGTCAGTGTAAACTAAAGAACCGCCGTATACTGAACAGTACGTACGGTGGTGTGAGAGGTCGGTAGATAAACTAATTATCTACCTCCTACTCGATTTTAGAGCATAATCGGCGTAAGATAAAGACAATTAATAATAAAGCAAAAGATGTGGTAAAAGCAGGAGGACAGAATGTTAGAAAGACTTGAATTTGATGCAGATAGCTATGATTTGGACGGCCTTTTAGGAAAGTGTGAGATGGCTATGGCAGATTTGGTATTTATGGTTTATGAAGAAGAGACGGAAAGTTACTATATGGACCGCATGGCGTGTCGGAAGTATGATAGTGCCTTTAATCGCTTAATGATGCGTATACGTGATTATTTAGAGCAAGATGAGAATAACGGCTTATTTATACTTTTTGCAAGCTTAAAAGAAGGTAAGGCCACACTTTATGATGGGTCTGGCTTAAGGGACCAAGAGGTAGCACTGGGGGATATCGACCCAGAAGAAGACTGTTTTTATGGGATGATGATCCAGCAAGAGGCAGAAAAGTACGTTTTTCATGAAGCAGTTTATATGAATGCAAACTATGAAGGCAATGCAAGAGCGGCGCTTATTCAGCACGCAGGAGATTTGTCAGATGCCCTGTATCATTATGTAACTGACTTCGAATAAAATTTAGATTGTAATAAAAGAAAAGTACACGCCTTATCATTTTAAGATTGACATTTGTATGGATAAGGCGTATACTAATGAAGTAGCTAGTAGGCGTTGATAGATTTCACACATTCTTAGAACTCATCTAGGAGGTCAGGTGGGCTGTAATGATGTGTGAATTTTTATTTCGGTACTATTACACATTTTTATATTTACAAGGAGGTACCGAACATGACAGGTACAGTTAAATGGTTTAACGCAGAAAAAGGTTTTGGTTTCATCGAAAGAGCAGACGGAGATGACGTTTTCGTACATTTCTCAGCTATCCAAGGTGATGGATTCAAAACATTAGAAGAAGGTCAAGCAGTAAACTTCGATATTACAGAAGGTCCACGTGGCGTTCAAGCTGCTAACGTTGTTAGAGCTTAATTCATAAAGAAAAAAGAGTTGGGGCATTTGCTCCAGCTCTTTTTTTGAATGGAGAAAGAGTGTGCGTATGATGAAGAAAAAAAGGTATCAGATTACAGACGAATGTGTGGCC
This sequence comes from Cellulosilyticaceae bacterium, assembly GCA_051656485.1. Classification (GTDB taxonomy): domain Bacteria; phylum Bacillota; class Clostridia; order Lachnospirales; family Cellulosilyticaceae; genus JBOFDK01. The sequence continues at coordinate 4,730 of JBOGBZ010000107.1, read as the reverse complement.
TGTGGAAGCTGTAAAACCATTTGTCCTACCCATTGCATCAGTAAAGGCATGCCTTATACCATAAGGCAAACAGCGTGTATAGGGTGTGGGCTTTGCGTCACAAGGTGTTGGCGAAAATGTATTGAAAAGGTTGCCGTTGACAAATGATGGTATTAAGCCTAAACTAATGCATATAACCCCAAGAAAGAAGGTAGCAACATGGAAGAGATTTATGAATTAATTGAGACGAAAATCAGAAACGCTGGTTATACAGGTCCTGTAGATGGCCAAGAAATATATGATGAAATATGCGATGAGATTGAAGAACGTGAAAATGGTAGTTATATCTTTATGTCAAAGAAAGAAGAAGATGTATTTTTTGAGTATAAGATTGATGTAAATGATGAAGACTTTAATTTATCTTATGTACACATCAATACACCAAATGGTGTGATCACTGTCGATTTTGACGCTGAATAATACGAGTGAATAAGTAGCCACTTTCCTTAGGAAGGTGGCTTTTATAATGGTGCTTATTAAAGTTGGCGAAAGGGATTTGATGAAGCGATTGAATAATTATTATAAGTGTAATATAATAAGGATAATTTTAAATATACATAATAGATAAGACTAGGGGGAATCTATATGAAACATTTTGTGATTACAATTGCTAGGGGTTATGGAAGTGGCGGACGTACCATAGGGCGCATGCTTTCTGAAGCACTAGGGGTACCTTTTTATGACAGAGAGCTTCTAAGACTTGCATCAGATGATAGTGGGATTAATCAAGAACTTTTCGAAAAAGCAGATGAAAAAGTAAAAAACACCTTGCTTTATAGAGTGGCAAAGAATGTGTATAAAGGGGAGCTGATCCCACCGGACCGCGATGATTTTATATCTAATGAGAACTTATTTAATTATCAGGCAAAGATTATAAAGGAACTTGCAGCAAAAGAATCTTGCATCATTATGGGGCGATGTGCAGATTATGTATTGAAAGACTGCGATCATGCGACTAAGGTGTATATCCATGCACCGATGGAAGCTTGCCTTGAAGGTGTGGCAAAGATTGCACCTGTCAATAATCCGAAGCAGTATATCCAAATGACCGACAAACGTCGTGCGGCTTACTATCGTTATTTCACAGGACGTGATTGGAATGATGCAGCCAACTATGATTTATGCTTAGATAGTAGTAAGCTAGGCTATGAAAAATGCATCCAGCTTGTAAAAGCGTACTTAGCGATTAAATTAGAAGATGAAACGTTCATCAAATAAAAAGAGCGGCTCCCTGAGGGAGTCGCTATTTTTGTGCTTGTAAGTAAGCAAAGACTTCTGATTCAGAACCACGGAAGATGATGTCTTTAGTGGTGGTATCTAGCTGGTATTGGTACATCGGATCATAATAATCTTTAAGGAAAACTTCAATCCAAGCCATGTGCTTGGAGATATCGCCTGTATCTACTTGGTGGTCAAAGGCCACATTCACAAGATCAATTAGTTCTTTATAACGGTCGCCACCTAAGCGTTTCTTTACACGGAGAATACTGCTATGGATATACTCAAGCCAAGCATTAAGGCCAGCTTGGGCATCAGGTGAGCCTTGGATGTATTCGCTTTGTGCTTCTACCACGTATTCTTCTAGTGTAATCTGGATACGGGTTTCAAGAGGTACATCGATGACCACCAGTCCACCAGCGTTGAAATACGCATAAAGTTCTTTTGGAATGTAGCTTGTACCGATATGACGGCCTTCATCTTCAAGAATCATATGGCTATAGCCTTTCGCTTGATGCTGAATGAGCTTATAAGCCAAGTTATTCTCGAAGTTGATTTGTGTAGGCTGTGGTGTCATATGCTTCCCAAAAGAAGAACCACGATGATTAGCGATAGCTTCAAGGTCGATAGCATTTTCAAGTTTACGAAGAAGAAGCGTCTTTCCAGAGCCAGTATAGCCGCCTAGAATGATAGGCTTACTTGTGATGTTCTCGGGCTCTAGTGCTTCCATAAGATAGTTACGAAAAGCTTTGTAACCACCTTCTAAGCGTAGAATATCACGATCTAAGGCTTCGCATAACCATTCTTGGCTAATGCGTGATCTGGAACCGCCTCTAAAGCAGTAGAGCAGCGCATCAGGATGAATGGCCATAAAGTTCTTCCAAGCTTCTATACGGGCTTCTTGGACGCTGCCTGATACAAGGCGGTAGCCAAGCTCAGTCGCCTTGGCATTACCGTGCTCCTTATAGCATGTGCCGACAAGGTGACGTTCTTCATCATTCATAATAGGAAGATTCACACTGCCTATAAAAGCACCCTTGATATATTCAATCGGTGCACGTACGTCAATTAAAGGTGTCTCGTTTAAAACGATGGCACGAAAGTCGTTGGTTAAAGTTGTTTTTTGCATGATAAACCCTCTTTTATATTTATATAGTAATCCTATTTGTCTTATTATAGCATAATTTAATTCATTTCTAAATAATTGCCGAATGTTCCATTCTTTAAACCACCTATTGACAAGTAGAAAAGAAAAATGATAACGTACTTACATGTTTGAATATAAAAAAGGAAGGTCGAAAATGATATATTTAGATTATGCTGCCCAAACACCGGTTTGTCAGGATGTTTTGGAAGTTTTCAATGAGATGACGATGAAGTATATGGCAAACCCAAATGCAGCCCATCGTTTAGGTAAAGATGCGAAGAAAAGAATAGAAGAAAGTACGGACCATATAGCAGAACTTCTGGGCGTGAAGCCTAGTGAGATTATTTATACATCTGGTGCCACAGAAGCGAACAACTTAGCCATTAAGGGACTAGTGAAGCAGTACCATCGCAATGGGCGCCATATGCTTACCACATACCTTGAACATTCATCAGTGACAAGTCCACAGGCGAGCTTGCAAAGAGAAGGCTATGAAGTGGATTTTATCGCTATACAGACAGATGGCAAAGTAGACCTTGCACATTTGAAGGAGCTTTTACGTAAGGATACAGTCCTTATATCCATAGCGGCGATAGATAGTGAGCTTGGAGCCATTCAGCCGATTAAAGAGATCGCAAGTATACTGAAGGATTATCCAGGATGTTTCCTCCATGTAGATGCCACACAGGCCATTGGCAAGATGCCACTTGATTTAGACGGCATTGATTTACTTACTTGTGCTGCGCATAAGCTTTATGGCATCAATGGGTGTGGTCTTTTAGTAAAGAAAGATACGATCATGGTAGAACCTATCCTGCATGGTGGTGTGAGTACCACGGCTTTTAGAAGTGGGACACCATCAGTACCGCTTATTGTGGCCATGGAGAAAGCACTAGCATTAAGTATGTCCCATCAGCAGGACGCTCACCAGCAAGTACAGCAGTACAACAAGCAGTTAAGAGAAGTGCTTGGCGGCTATAAAGACATTATGATCAATAGCCCAGTAGGGGCTACACCTTATATTTTGAATATAAGCTTTAAAGGGATCAGTTCAGTGGCAATGCAAGAAGTATTAGCAGAGAAGGAAGTGTATGTGGCGACCAAGTCAGCCTGCTGTACACTGAATACCCCATCTAGACCTGTCTATGCCCTCACAAAAGACCGTAAGCGTGCTTTGGCGACGTTACGTATAAGTCTTAGCCACTTAACCACAGACGAAGAAATAAAGACATTTTTAGAAGTGTTTGACATGTGTTACCGTGACCTACACAAATAATGGAGGAATTATGGAAAATTATAAAGACGTAGAACGTAGTATCATCAAGAAATACCGTAAAGAGATATGGAAGCCTTTCGTAAAGGCTGTGAATGAATATGAGCTAATCAAGCCAGGGGATAAGATTGCTGTATGTATTTCAGGTGGCAAAGATTCGATGATGCTTGCTAAGTGTATGCAAGAGCTTAAAAGACATGGGAAGTTTGAGTTTGAACTGGTATTTTTAGTAATGGACCCAGGGTACAACCCTTATAATAGACAAGTGATCATCGATAATGCAGCTTACTTGAATATTCCTATTCAGATGTTTGACACACAGATCTTTGACATTGTAGCGACGGTAGATAATTCACCTTGTTATTTATGTGCGAAAATGCGCCGTGGTTACCTTTACAAGCATGCACAGGATTTAGGGTGCAATAAGATTGCATTAGGCCACCATTTTGATGATGCCATAGAGACAACTCTTATGAGCATGCTGTACAGTGGTGAGATCAAGACGATGATGCCAAAGCTTCATAGTACTAACTTTGAGGGGATGGAGCTTATACGCCCACTTTATATGGTGAAAGAAGAGTCAATCATTGCATGGGCACGCTATAACGATTTACGTTTTATCCAGTGTGCATGCCGCTTTACAGAAAACTGTATGTTAGATGACAATGGTGGTGGGTCAAAGCGTCAAGAGATGAAAATGCTTGTGAAGAAATTTAGACAGACCAATCCACATATCGATATGAATATCTTTAGAAGTATGCATAATGTGAATTTAAGTACAGTTATTGGCTATCGTAAAGAAGACGAACGTTATAATTTCTTGGATGATTATGATACACAAAAGTCACATGCGAGTGAAGAGTAGATGTAACAAATCTACAACATGTCTCATATAGTATAGTATCTCGTATTAAAGGAGGTTGATGATATGAGTAATGGAGTAACTTTATCACCACCTTGGTATACTTTAAGAAATCAACTAGCTTATACAATTGGTAAAACGCCTGGTGTGACAGTAGGTGAATTAGTAGCAGGTGCAAGTGGTAATTATAC
>JBOGBZ010000106.1:0-3079 GCA_051656485.1 Cellulosilyticaceae bacterium | reverse complement strand
TACAGACTTACGGTTCTCCCCTCTATATTTACAATGAAGAAATCCTTCGTACACGTTGCCGTGAGATGAAAAATCTCGTTACCTACGACAACTTCGTACCACATTACTCCATCAAAGCGAATACCAATATACACTTACTCAAAATCGTACGTGAAGAAGGCTTACACGCTGACGTTATGAGCCCAGGGGAAATCTTCCTAGCAAAACAAAGTGGGTTTACCCCAGACGAACTTTTCTTCATCCCAAACAATGTAACTGAAGAAGATATGCGCTATGCGATTACTGAAGGTGTCGTTACAAGTATCGACTCACTTTCTCAGCTTGAGATGTATGGCAACTTAAATCCAGGTGGCAAAGTAGCCATCCGTTTCAATCCTGGTGTAGGTGCTGGACACCATGAAAAAGTCGTAACTGCTGGTAAGAAGACAAAGTTCGGCGTCAATTCATCAGATATTGAAGAGGTAAAACGCCTTCTTGATGCTTATGACTTAACACTTGTTGGTATCAACCAACATATTGGTTCACTCTTTATGGATGCTGAACCTTATATCAAGAGCCTTGACTCTATTTTAGAGATTGCCAAAGCTTTCCCTAACCTCGAGTTTATCGACCTTGGTGGTGGCTTCGGTATTCCTTACCATAAACAAGAAGGTGAAGGACGCCTAGACCTTATCGCACTCGGTCAAAAACTTGATGAAGTGATGCATACTTTCGCTGATGCCTACGGCAAGAAAGTACAATTCCAAATCGAGCCTGGTCGTTATATTCCTTGTGAATCAGGCGTCGTACTCGGTACTGTGACAAGTATCAAGGAAAATGCAGGTGTCAATTATCTCGGGTCTGACATTGGTTTCAATGTCCTTCAACGTCCTATTATGTATGATTCACATCACGATATGGAGCTTTATAGCAAGTCACCACTTGCTCCAGCTACCGCACTACCTTATACAGTGGTAGGTAATATCTGTGAAAGTGGTGATAAACTCGCTTGTGGTCGTGTACTTCCTGAAGCTCAGGTAGGTAATGTACTTGGTATTATGGATGCAGGTGCATACGGTTTCTGTATGTCTTCTTCTTATAACCAAAGACCTCGTGTTGCAGAAGTTCTCGTAGAAACTTCTGGCAATGTACGTCTTATCCGCAAACGTGAAACCTTCGAAGATTTACTTCAGCATATGCTTGTATAATAAAAAGATCCCTCAAAAGCTTATGACATTCTAAGCTTTTGAGGGATCTTTATTTATGATTTTAAAGCTGATACACATACACTCTGCATGCTTCATTAAACACATCGATTTTTGTCTCTAAGTATTCAAATCCATACTTTTCATATAATCCTATATGGTCTGTTGCTAAATACACCTGTGTATGACCTTCTGCCTTAGCTTTTCCTAATGCATACTTGATGAGTGTCTCACTATAGCGCTTACCTCTATAGCTTTCATCTGTATATACAAAGCCAATCCATGGTGTCATCGTCTTATCATCTATGCAGTCTTGATGTGCTAAGGTTAAAAATGATACTACATTCTCCCCATCCATAAGAAAGTATGCACAATCTCCCTCTACAAAAAATTCGTTATTTACAAGAAATCGTGCTAATAATTGTGCCGAACTCCAACTACATGATTTTAAATACTGTACTAGTTTATCCTGTAAATCAACCCTTTCTTGAAATGCAATGATATCATATTTATTTTTAGTATCCATGCAGATTCCTCCCCCTTCTAATTTTATTACTATTTCATTTTTAAGTTTTGCTTTCATTAAATGTTTTTCTGTCCCACTACTTATATTGCCCGCTTTAACAAGCTTCTTAACTTGCTCCCTTGAGATTCCTAGTTTTTGGCTCAGTATTTTATCAAGTCTGATATCAAACGGATACTTGCATTGTATCTGAATGCTTATCACTTCTTTTATAGCTTCTAACACTATTTCTTTCCCATTGATATCATATGCTATCCCCTCATAGCTTAATGTTGATTTGTTCCGCATATGAGTCCCTCTATCAAAGGCATATATTTTGGCAAGCTGCCTGTCATTTGCTAAAAACTTTTTATAGAGTTCTTCCTCTATTTCTTTTGGGTTAACTCTCGTAAGAAGGGTCATATTCCAAGTAGCTTTACACTCCCTACATTGATAAATCAGCCATACATCTATTTTGCTTTGATTAGCATTCACCCTAAACTTCCCACTATTTTCAAATAAAGCATGCCCTCCACATTTGGGGCAATTTTTAGCTACTTTCGGTTCATCCTTTGGGACTACTTCCCATTTTATTGTTTCCTGCATATTCTCTGCTCCTTTTCTTCTAGAGCCGCACAAGAATATGCTTATCATACTTCTATTTAAATTGTATTCATATTCCTATGCAGCAAACTCATTAGGTAGATAAGAATACATCTTCTCAGGTGTAGTCATATATATTTCCTCCTTTTGTTTTCTTTACTCTAAAGATACCACTCTCTGACAAAAGAAAAAACCTAAAAGTCTTTTCATAAAAGACTTTTAGGCTACTTGTTTCTTTATCTTGAGTATAATACCTTGGATACTTTTTATCGATAGGCAGTACATCGTAGCTAATACTTTGACCCCATAGCCTTCTTTGTACTTCTCATATATCTCTAGATTCCTTTGATGGGTCTGTTCTATACTTTTTGTATTTTCTCCCCAAGCTTTTTTATTTGTTTCTTTTCTTGGGATATAGAGGCATTCCCCATCTATATAATCTTGTATTAATATCAATAGTTCTTCTGGTAACACTTCATTTGCTTTTTTATACGCCATACACTGCGCCTCCTAATACTTTTTCGAAGTTGGTTAGGATTCGCAAAGGCTATTACTTACTTGATTTTATTTTTTATGCAATAGCCTCTGCTACGCATTTATAACAGCTTCACCCATATACAAAGTATCTCCTTTCACTTTTCTTTATTTTACTTACTCAACTTTCCCACTGTAAATCTTTAAACAATGCTTTGATAAATATAGCCTGTGAATCAATCCATTGAACAAGTTGACTTCTTAGTGTTTCTTTTGCAATGACATCCTCGGTATTAACGTGCTCAACAAATAAGCC
>JBOGBZ010000105.1:0-6501 GCA_051656485.1 Cellulosilyticaceae bacterium | reverse complement strand
ATTTTTTTGAAAATTTGGTAGTGTAATATGTCAGAAAGTAGTATAATATAGTACAAAAGACACTTTGGTTGAGAAGGGGAGAACTATGGATCGATGGGGACAACTAGAGCGGGGGCGTTATTTTAAGGCGATAGCTTTTAGCGGGTTATGTCTGATAGCCTTATTTGTACATATAGCTTCATATAATTATCTATTTGGCATAGAATTCATGTTTGTTAGTATTATTTTTTATATTATGATGCATTGTTTTTCCACGAGAGCTACTTTTATTGCAGCACTTATTATACATTGTATAGGTGTGCTTATTTTTGATGTACCCATGATACAAGGGTTATTTATTATTGAACTCCTCGTTATTAAATGTGTAGAAAGTAAGTTCCCCCAATTTAATTCCATTAATACAGATATCGTTTTTTGGCTTATTGTTGGGATGCCACTGTATTTTAAAGTATATGGGGGGTATCTAGGGGGAGAAGAGACTACCTATAGAGATTTATATATCATGGTATTCATGATTAATAGTGTGACGAATATTTGGATAGGAAATATGCTGGTAACCTATGGGCCTATACTCAAAAAGAGCATCGCAACGCGTAAAGTCATAGGGATGGTGCCACTTGAACCTTTACTTTTCCATATGATGATAGCAGTTATTACGATTCCTTCTATTAGTAATGTTTTTGCGAGTGCCAATAATTTTCATCAATCGACACTTAGTCAAGTTGAGCAAATGAGTATAAGTATCAATAATAAATTGGAGGAGGACATACAGCAATGGACTACTTTAGAGCATCAGAAATTTATGCTCTACGATGTGCTACAACGCACGTATATGGAAGGTACGATAAAAAAATTCCCATTGACTTATGAGTATTGTGTGATTGTAACTAATATGAATAATGATATTCTCGTTTCAACATCGCCAGAGTATCGGCATAAAGACAAGTATGAGAGTAAAGAAGACAGCCGTTTGGCAAGTATGCAACTAAATGAAGCTATCTACAAGGTAGTACCTCATATTAAGAATCTTTGGGTTGATACAACAATGGAGGCAAGTAGTCACTATCTAACGCAAAAAGTGTTAGAAGATAAGGGGATTTACATTTACGTTGAAGTACCTACCCATCAGTTTAATAAGGGGAGTATAGATGTCTATAACAATCAGCTCAAGATGCTCATTTATTTCTGGACATTTATAGGGTTACTTTACTTGGCATTACATCGCATCGTGTTTAAAAACTTATCTAAGCTAGCGGTTACCACAGCGAACCTTCCAAACTATCTGGAAGACGTGGAGCATTTAGCATGGCCTCAGTGCTATATAGGCGAGCTAGATTACTTGGGGCAAAACTTCAAGCGTATGGCCTATAAACTTAAAGAAATGTTTGAAGATACAAAGCTACTCAATGAAGAGCTGAAAAAGCAATCAGAGGTGCTACAAATTTCAAAAAACAAATTACATACGTTGGCATATTATGATCAGCTTACAAATGTGGGGAATAGATTGCGGTTTAAAAGGCGGATTGCAAAGATTCAGTCAGGAATCATTCGAGTGAAGCCACTACTAGGTGTTATTCTTATCGATATGAATCGCTTTAAACAAATCAATGATACATTGGGGCATGAAGCAGGCGATATCCTACTGGAAGCGATAGCTGGAAGATTGCTACTTATAGAGACTTACGAGACACAAATCTTTAGATTGGGTGGCGATGAATTTATTATTCTTACAGAGCAAGAGACGATAGAAGGCATCGAGCAAATTGCGCTAGAGGTTAAAAAAGTCTTTGATGATCCATGCTGTATCCAAGAAGCCAATGTAAAAGTTGGTGGAAGTATCGGCATTAGTGTTTATCCAAAGGATAGTCCAGATTTAGATGTGGTCGTTAAGTATGCGGATATGGCAATGTATCATGCAAAAGAAAAGGGTGACGATAAAGTACAGTTTTTCAATCAGTCTATTAAAGAAGAGTTTGGAAGGCAACTTTTAATCGAGAAAAATATGCAAATGGCGTTGGAAGAGAATGCATTCGAACTGTATTATCAGCCTAAATTTAGATTAGACACAATGAAAATTACCAGCTTAGAGGCACTTCTTAGATGGGAAAATGAAGAACTTGGTAGTATCTCACCAGCTGTATTTATTCCTATAGCTGAAGAAACGGGAATGATCTTGAAGATAGACCGATGGGTAATAAGACGCGCATGTATGCAACTGAAAGCATGGGAATTAGCGGGGTATGAAGTGGTACCTATTGCTATTAATATCTCACCGAAATACTTATGCCATCCAGATTTCCTTGTGTCTGCTAAATCGATTATTCAGGAAACAGGCGTAAATCCGGGGTTATTAATTTTTGAGATTACAGAGCGACTTCCGGTGAAGGATGCAGAGTACGTAGCACCCGTTATTATGGAACTCAATAAAATAGGGGTAAAAGTATCGCTAGATGATTTTGGCCAAGGGTATTCTTCATTAAATCAGGTATTAACCTTACCGTTACATGAATTAAAAATAGATAGAGACTTTATACAAAATGTCCATCAAAATGACAAAAAGGAACTAGTAGTAAAGCTTATTATTGAACTTGCGCATAGTTTGAATTTGAAAGTCGTTGCAGAGGGCATCGAGACATTAGATGAACTGATGTATATGAAAACTACAGGATGTGATGAAGTACAGGGGTATTTACTGAGTAGGCCCCTAACAGATAATAAATTGAGAGAGATACTCGTAAAAAAGAGGTGAATAGAGTGGTAAGAAAGCTTTTAGGAGTTATGATGTGTGGGATGGTATTAGTAGGCTGTGGGCAGGGGACGCCTAGAGTAGAAGAAGGGGAAAAAGAAGTGGTACCGGTAGTAGAAGAGAAGCGAACTTTAGAAATCTGGACCCACTATAATGAATTTGATCAGACGATAGAAAGTTTTAAAGAAAAGCATCCGGAGGTAGAAGTGGTCGTGAAGACCATTCCTTTTACAGAGTATGAAGTATCCTATTTCAATGGACTTATGCAGGGGTGTGAAGCTGACCTTATGTTTATTGATAGCAATGACTTTGGAGGATTTAGGGCGCTAGATGTGTTTGAAGACTTAAATCAAGCGCCCTATAATGCAGGCACCTATCAGAATGCGTACGATAAAGAAATGTGGGAAATCGGTAAATCCTTTGACAAAACGCGGTTAAATGGCATTGCAGTTGCAAGTGCACCTGTAGTGACCTACTACCGAGCAGATATTATGGAGAAGTATGGGTTTCCTTCTGAACCAGAGGAACTAGGGGGATTTATGGAGGACCCAGCTCATTGGCTTGAGATTGCATTGAAACTTAAAGAAGACAATATTTATATTACTCAATGGATTGCAGAGCCCCTACGTGTTATGGGGACAAGCATGCCTTATTTTAATGAAAATTTAGAGTATATGAGAGATAATAATAAAGTAAAGCAAATGATAGAAATAGGACAAGAACTTGATAGAAATAATGCATTAGCCTATGTAGATGTATGGGTAGAAGAGGGAGAAGCATATTTAAGGAATGACCAGTTAGCCATGCTATATCTGGGATCATGGGGAACAGAACAAATCGAGAAATGGGTACCCGAGCAAGCAGGAAAGTGGCGTGCGACACGCTTACCTTTCAATACTTATGGATGGAATAATAGTAGTTTAATGTGCATTCCTACTACCAGTGATGATAAAGAACTTGCGTGGGAGTTTATAGAAGACCATATCTTTAAAAATGATCCACAAATTAGAGTAGGGAGTGTAGCGGGGTACTTGCCAAATAGAAAAAATCCAGAGGCAATGGCTATAGAAAATGCATTCTTAGGTGGTCAAAAAGAGCAAGAACTGTATGAACAGTTGATGGAACATACCAATGAGTACACCATTACACCTTTAGATGAAAAGGCAGAAGCCATCATACTTGATCAAGTGAATAAAGGCGTTACTGAAGGGGCTACTGCAGATGTCATCCTAGAGAGGATTAAATATGAAATAGAGACGCAGCTTAAAGAAGATAAAGAAATCTTACTAAGCAATAAATAGAAGATTAGAGGGGGCAGACGAAGATGAAAAAGACAAAAAAACTGGCAGTGTTATTACTTAGTACAGTGATTTTAGGGGGATGTGGTACACCACAAAAGGTAATAGAGGTACCAGAGCAAGGTGCTGCAGTAGAAGCAGAAGAAGGGCGTACATTAGATATTTGGACACACTACGATAACTTTGAGCCGGTTATCCAATTATTTGAAGAGCGGTATCCAGATGTGAAGGTTAATGTAACAGTCTTTCCTTACGGTGAGTATGGTGAGGCTTATCTAGAAGGGCTAAGTAATGGCTGTGAAGCAGATATTATGCTTATAGATAGTCCGCACTTTGGTGATTTTAGTAAATTGGATATATTTGAAGACTTAAGTGGAGCACCTTATAACGCTACTAAGTATCAAGCAGATTATGATAAAGAAATGTGGGAGATCGGGAAGTCTTTGGACCAACAAAAGCTTATAGGCTTAGCAACGGCTAGTGCACCGATTGTGACTTACTATCGAAAAGACATTATGGAGAAGTATGGTTTCCCATCAGAACCTGCGGAGTTAGCGGAGTTTATGGAGAATCCAGACAACTGGATCGATATAGGAAGAACTTTAAAAGAGGATGATATTTACATTACACAATGGACATTAGACCCTGTAACAATCGTTGGCACGTCCATGGGATTCTTTGATGAAAATTTAGATTTCCAAAGAAATAATGAAGCTTTTAGACAAGGTATCGAGATTGCTCAAAAGATAAAAAGAATAGAGATGATGTCTTATAAAGATATCTGGACACCAGAAGGGGAAGAGCTTATAAGAAATGACCAAATGGCCATGATGTACCTAGGCGCGTGGGGAAGTGGTCAAATACAAGCTTGGGCACCAGAACAAGCGGGCAAATGGCGTGTAACACGTCTACCATTTAATACTTATGGATGGAGTAATAGTAGCCTTGTATGTATCCCAAGTCAAAGTACGGAAAAAGAACTTGCATGGGAATTTGTAGAAGAGTACGTATTTAAGACAAGTCCAGAGGTTAAAATAGGAAGTGTATCAGGATACTTACCATACCGTGAAGATCCAGAAGCAATGGCGTATAAAAATGAGTTTTTAGGTGGTCAGGAAGAGCAAGCTCTTTATGAAGAAGTACTTGCGAATACCAATGAATATATGATTACACCACTAGATGCAGAAGCTAATGAGATTATCGTTAAAATCCTTAATTTAGGCATCGCATCGAACGAGAGTATAGATGATATGATGAAAGCAATTGAAGAAAAGATAAATAAAGATTTATCAGAAAAGAAAGAAATACTGCTACACATAGCGGAGCCAGAGGAAACACCAGAAGACGATAAAGAAGCATCATCAAATCCATAAAATCAAGTAAGAGAGTATACCGCGAGGGATACTCTCTTACTTTTTAGGAAAACAACTGTTATACTAAAAACAAAAAGACAAAAGAAATAGGTGATCACATGAAGCTATTGCATACTTCAGATTGGCATTTAGGACGTACATTACATGGGTACAATCTCATAGAAGACCAAAAATATATATTAGACCAAATACTTACGTATATAAAAGCATACAAGATCGATGCACTCATTATAGCAGGGGATGTGTATGATAAGTCACTTCCAAACGAAGAAGCCGTAGCGTTATTTAATTGGTTTTTAGGCGAAGTAATCCTAGGCTATCATATCCCGACTTTTATCATAGCAGGTAACCATGATAGTAATACACGGATTCACTTTGGGAGTGAGCTTTTCTCAGGGCAAGGACTCCACATCGTTGGTAAGTGTAGAGAGGGGTATAAATGCATTACGCTAGAAAAAGAAGAGCCGGTGAACTTTTACCTCATACCTTATATGGAACCACAGGAAGTAAGAGAATTGGCAGGAGATCCTAGCATTAAGCGTCATGATGATGCCATGAGGTATTTGACAGGGAAGATAGAAGAAGAAAAGCAGGAAGGTGCAAAAATAGCAGTGGTACATGCCTTTGTAGCAGGTGGCGATTTGTCAGACTCAGAGCGTCGTCTATGTGCAGTAGGAACAGCAGAAATGGTGGGCGTAGACTGCTTTAAAGGGTTTACCTACACCGCATTAGGGCATTTGCATAAGCCACAGGCAATAGGCACAGAAGCGGTACGTTATAGTGGGTCACCTTTGAAGTACTCATTATCAGAGGTCAACCAACCGAAAGGTGTGACGTGTATCACCATAGAAAAAGGTGAGTTAGCTGAAGTAGAAGAACTTCCACTTCAGCCTAAACGTAATGTGCGACTTATAGAGGGGCCTATGGCAGAGCTTGTAAAAATAGGTGCGACTTTAGAAGAGCAGTTGAAGAATGATTATGTTTATGCACGCATTACGGATAGAGAGACAGAAGATATGGTAGGCACATTACGTAATATTTATCCTTATATATTAGGTGCAGAGAAGGTAGCTGTAGCAGGAAG